>JBEDKU010000704.1:0-6167 GCA_041172045.1 Verrucomicrobiota bacterium
GCGCGCCGTAGCGCGAAAGTCCGCTGCGCGGGTCCTTGGTGTCGATCCACGGCTTGAACCAACCGCTCATGCGGTGCGTGTACGTGGGCTCCCACATTTTCACCGCCTGCTCGTTCAGCGGCATGTCATATTTGCCGAAGATCCGCTTTCCGAACGCCTCCGCCTCCGCCGCGGTCCACAGCGGCGCGGTCTCCAGACCGGCCGGATCATTCGCCCGCGGGCCACCACCCTCCACCCTCAGGTGGGCATACTGCGAGCTGCGCACGTATTCGCCCTCCGGCGGTGATTTCCAGTCCGCCGTCGCTCCGGCGTGTTTGTGCCCGAGGTCATACCAAAAACGGTTTTCAAACGCGCCCACGTCCCGCTTTTCAAACTCGATCCCGTCCTCCGTCTCCAACCAGATCGAGCGCAGTGGGTCCGCCGTCGCGATCAACAGCCGGTTCGGACTGAACGCGCTTGGAAAAACCCCGGTCCCCTGCAAATCCGGTTTCACGGCGAACTCGATCGACTTCCGGCCCTCGAACGCCAGCCGCTGCCAGTGGTTTCCCGAAACCGCCAGCAGGTCATGCCCGCCGCTTTCGTTAGGCACCGGCTCGATGCGGATTTCCCCGTCCCGTTTTCCGGCGAGCAAGGACCCTAGCGTGAGAACGCCCGCGCCCTCCGCGGATAGAACCGCCGCCGGTCCGCTGCCGGACCGCGAGGTGACCACGAACTCATCCCCGGCCGCCTGCGACAGGAAATCCCCCGCCACCACCCGCACGGGCGGAGCGATCCCGGCGGGCAGTTTGAAGCCGCCGGTTCTTCCGCCATGCTCGTTGAAGAGCGGGATCAGCGTGACCGAAGGATCGGAAATTGGCGCGGCCGCGATCCGGAACGCGCCGTCCGCCGTGCGCGCCGCCGCCACGTTCACTCCGCCCTTCACCGCAGGCGGATGGCTGAGAAACTGGATGTCCGCGATGCCGTGGGCGTTGAGGATCTTGACGAACGTTAGATTTTCAGGATCGCCCCCCTGCCCCACGACCATCCGCGGTCCGAGCGGCACCGGTGCCTTGGCATGACGGCCCTTCGCCCGCTTGAGTTCCGCCGCCAGATCCAGATCCTCGTCGAGCGTGGCGGTCAGCGTGACGGAATTCGCGTCCTCATGGAAATCCACCAACCGCTCGCGGTCCGCCAACGCCATCAGCTCCTTGATCGGATAAAACGCCGGCAAGCCGGCAGGCACCTTCACCGCCGGATCAGGCGGCGGAAGCTGCCAGGAAGAAAACGGGAAATCATCCACCGGGAACAAGTTCGACGGCTTTTCCGCGGCATCGAGCTCACCGCAAATCACCGCCAGCAAGGACAATCCACCGGCTTTCAACGCATCGTGGAATCGCGGCGACTTCGGGAAAAATTCAGGCATGCCATCCCTTACGAAATGAATCCCCCGGCATTGAGCAATTTCGTTAAAATCACCCGTTGGGGTGATCCGCAAAAAATCCGCTCCCGATCAAATCGGAAGCGGACGGATGGTTTCAAAAATGATCGGAAAGAGAATCACTCCGCCGCAGCGCCGTCCTTCTTCTTGTCCTTACCCTTTTTCCCCGGCGCGTGTTGACCGGCCTTGAACTCCTCAAGACTCACGCCGTCCTTGGAATCCGCGTCCAGCTTCTTGTAGTGCTCCTCAGCCTTGGCCGGGTCTTTCTGCGCCCGTGGCGACGCCTTGAACTCTTCGAGGCTGATAGAACCATTGCTGTCGGTGTCGAGCTTCTTGAACATCTTCTCCGGATTCGGGCCCTTCTTCTCGGGTTTTGCAGGAGCTTCCTCGCCGTAGGAAAGTGAAGTGGCTAGAGCCAGGGCGCTGAGAACTTGAATATAGGTCTTCATTTGTTTTTGATTGGTTGGTTTGGCGGAAGACCACCACGAGGCGGTCATCCACCTGCCTGAAACTCTGGGTAGTCGGGAAAGTTTCGCGCGTTTTCACCGACCCATGGATTTTCCCATCGATGACTTGGTAGAAATCCCCATCAGTCTGGGGAAAATCACCGCGACAGCTCGGAGCTCGGGCTTCTTCATGGCGCAAGCCCCCGTGAATACGTGAGGAGGAGAATGCGGGGTTGCCCGCTTGTTTGGAATGGTTCACTTTGCAAAAATGAAATGGATTTCCAACGCCCGGCGACGGTGCGGACGGGGTTTGGACCGCTGTTCCGGGGTTTGGGGGATGTGCGCGGTCATCGCCGCTTTTTCCACCTCCGCCCACGGCGCGGGCATCGACCATTGGCTGGCGAGCCACCTGGATTCCCAGCTTCCAGTCGTCGAGCGCCGGCTTGCGGAAATCTCCCGGGAAATGGGCGGTCTGCCGGTTCTTCCCGACCTCGATTCCTTGGGCACCCACGGCTTTCATTCCAACTTCACCGGAGGATCCGAGGAAAACTGGTTCGAAATCGCCTGGGACGCGCCGCGGATCATCGATGGGATCGCCGTGGTCCCCACCCGCCTCACCACCCAAAGCGGAGAAACGTCGAATTATGGATTTCCCGCCAGTCTGCGGATCGAGGCGATGGTCCCGGGCGGGGGAAAATCCGTGATCGTCGCGGAAATGAAAGACAGCCACCTGGATTTCCGCCGCGGCGATCCGGTGTTTTTTCAGATCCCACCCACCGAAGTCCTTTCGCTGCGCTTCATTCCCATCAACCTGCCGAAATTACCGAACAAGCATGTCCGCTTCTTCTCGCTGTCGGAACTCATGGTGTTCCAAGGAGAGTGCGACATCGCCCACGAAGGTCGCTTGTCCGCGCACTACAGCATCGATGCCGAAGTCGGGTGGAACCTCCGCTACCTCGTTGACGGGCAATCGCCGCTCGGCCCTCCCGAAGTGCCACCGCGGGGTCTGAGTCTCGGCTGGCACGCGGATCTCGCTGAAAGCAACCATACCCCCATCTGGGCCGCCGTGGATCTCGGCGGGATGTGTCGGTTTGACTCCGTCCGCCTCATCGCGGCCCGCGGCGACTCCCCGGTGAAGGGGCCGGGATTTGGCTTTCCGGTGGGTTTTAGAATCGAAGCGTCAGCCACCGGCGGGGAATCCTCATGGCAGCCCCTGTGGGAAACCGGTGGCCAGCCGTTTACCAATCCGGGATACAACCCCGTCACGTTTCGTTTTCCCGCGGCCACCGCGCGCTATGTCCGACTCGCGATCACCGAGCAGCACCAGCCCGATCCCTTCACCGCGCCGCGCATCCTGCTCTCGGAAATGGAAGTGCTCGACGGACTCACCAATGTGGCGCTCGGCAGAACGATCACCACCTCGGATCGCATGCTCTCGCGACCGCACGATGCCGCCCGCATCTGGAGCGCCGCCGGTCTCACCGACGGATTCTCTTCCACCGGCCGCCTGATTCCACTCCGCCGCTGGGTGGCGGATCTTTCGCGCGGATTCGACCTCGCGCTGGAGCGCCGGACGCTGCTCGCCGAGCGGGAATCCATCCTCACCCGCACCTGGATCCAGACGTTGACGACTGTGTTCTCCGTGCTGTCCGCCGCCATCATCGGCCTGGTAATCTGGCAGGTCCGCCTGCGCCGGTCCGGCCACCGCCACATCCGGGACCTCCGCCGCCGGATTTCCAGCGATCTCCATGACGAGGTCGGCTCCAATCTCGCCACCATCGCGCTGCTCGCCGAAATCCCGCCGGTGAAGGACCCCTCGGCCCGCTTTGGCGACATCAGCCGGATGGCCCGGGAATCCTCGCAATCGCTGCGCGAAATCGTGGACCTCACGCTCGCCCCCAACCGCGCGCGCAAGCCGCTGCCGGAGCGCCTGCGGGAAATCGCCACCCTCATGCTCCAGGACCATACCTGGGAATTCAGCGGCGACGCCACGCCCAACCTCGATCCCGAGCAGCGCCGCAATCTCGTCTTTTTCATCAAGGAGGCGCTGCACAACATCTCCCGCCACGCCCGCGCCAGCCACGTGAAGATTCATTTCGAGGCCGATGCCTCGCAATCCATCCTGCGGGTGTCCGATGATGGCTGCGGACTGCCGGTCCCTCCGCCCGCCGGCATCCCGCGCCTGCGGGCGCTCGAACAACGGGCCGAGTCCCTGCACGGTTCCCTCGCCATCGAGTCCGCCAGCGGCGCTGGCACATCTCTCACCCTTCGCTTCCCGCTTCACACACCCCATCGTAAATGAACTCCGCCGCTCTCAAACAAATCTGCCTGATCGAGGACCACCAGGACTACCGCCGCGTCCTCCAGCTCGCCATCCAGCAAAGCGGCCACCTCGCCTGCGACCTCACTTTTTCCTCGATCGAGGCCTGCATGGACCAGACGTCCGCCGCCACTCCGGTGGATGTCATCCTGCTCGATCTCGGCCTGCCCGGCATCCATGGCGTGACCGGCATTCCGGGGCTTCTCAAGCGTTTCCCCAAGGCGAAAATCCTCGTCATCACCGTTTACGACAACAAGCCCGTGGTGCTCGAAGCCCTCGCCGCCGGGGCCAGCGGCTACCTGCTCAAGGCAGACCGCCTCGACACCATCCTCCGCGGCATCGACGAAGTGCTCGCCGGCGGCGCACCGCTCAACAGCCACATCGCGCGCATGATCCTCACCACCTTCAACGCCGTCACCCCCGCCACGCCGGAGACCGACCTCACCGACCGCGAGCGCGAGACGCTTTCACTGCTCGTCAAGGGCTTCATCAAGAAGGAAATCGCCGATCAACTCGGCGTCTCCTATCACACCGTGGACACCCACGTCCGCAACATTTACGGCAAGCTCCAGGTCCACAACCTCTCCGGCGCCGTCGCCAAGGCGATCCGCCTCGGCCTGATTTGATCCAGGGGCGAACATCGAACGGCTCTTCCTTTTCTTCCATTCGATGTTCGATGTTCGATGTTCGATGTTGGGCGTTCGACGTTCAATGTTCCTTCTCCGCCTCCCGTAAATGCGGTTTTGCCCGGACCTGCGGGGCGTGCCATTTTCCCGAGTGATGGCCTTCATCGAAAAACCCATTTCCAGCGTGCCGAGGTTCACCGGGGCGTTGGCGTTGATCCTCGCGTCCCTCGCGCTTTCCCAAAAATCCTCGGCAATTAACTACGAGGTCTATCCCGGATCCGCATTCTACCTCCCCCAGATGCTCGACCGCTCGCAGTGGTCCTACGTCGCGACCCAAAGCAACGGACTCTATCACCATCCCGTCGGTTTCAACGATCTGGACGTCGCGCAGGAGACCACCTACACCAGCCACTTCACCAACCGCTTCGCCATGGTGGAGGGCGACATGGGCAGCGGCTCGACCACCGGCGACGTCGCGAGTTTGCAACTCATGACCAGCTACGGCCTCACCCCCGTCGCCGCGTTCGTCAACCGGCCGTCCTCGAACCTGGCCACCTGGAAACAGCTCGTCCGCAACAACGCCGCCCAGGGCGCGCCCACCTACGAGATGCTCGCGCCCCACCGGCTGGACGACACCGCGCTCGGCTGGAATGATCCGCTCTGGAACTACGCCCGGTCCAACATGGGAGTCGCCGGCTGCGTCGGCAGCGGCGTGGACGCACCCGTCAATCTCTTCGTCAACCAGGGAACCGCCTACCGCCAGAGCGTCTACGACATGCGCGACTGGACGGTGGCCAACGGCAAAAAGTTCAACTACCTGATTTCTCCCAACAACAGCTACAACGCCGCGCTGCTCGCCGACACCCAGACCACCGTGCGCGCCATGGAAGACAACGGCCACGAGCCCGACGTCTACGGCGTGGTGCTCTACGGCGAGCGCCCGGTGGACCTCACCCCGGAAAAAGTCACCGTCGGTGGCGTCGACCAAGCGGCCACCACCATCACCGGGCTCGCCTACTGGCTGCTCAAACACCGCGACGGCGAGCCTGGCACGCTCGACCTCTCCGCGTTCCGCAGCCCCACCACTTATGCCGCCGGCGTGACGAATCCCACGCTCTCGGATCCCGCCCAGGTCATTCCGGTTTCCACCACCGCCAGCCGCACCTTCACCCTGCGCATGAACAACACCAGCCCATGGCTGGACTATGCCGGCGTGCTCCGCGCCCGCACCCAGGGCAGCCTCCAGGGCTGGACCATCAGCTTTTCCAAAAGCGGCCAGGACATCACCGCCGCGATGCTGTCCGCCGAGGGAAAACTCTTCGTCGGTGCCGACCGCTGGATGCCCGGCACCCAACGCG
>JBEDKU010000705.1:0-2619 GCA_041172045.1 Verrucomicrobiota bacterium
GTACCATGGTCAGGTAGTTGTGGCTGTCCCAGCCGGTCACGTTGGACATCCGCTTGCGGCTGGCGACCTCGGTTCCTTCGGGGTGGACGGTTGTCCAGTCCGGCGAGTCGAGGTCGCGTCCTTTCACCGTGAGGCGGCGCTCCGAATCATAATATGCGATGAACTGGTGGCCGCGCTCGGTCAGGAGGTCGAAGGGCACCGAGTGGCCGGACCACACGCGGTCGATCAACATTCCTCCGGAAACCCCATCCGCCAGGCATGGTGCCGCCAGGGCGATCTGGAGAAGGAGAAGTGCGGGCAATTTCATCGGTCGGGACTCAGCGAGCGGCTTGGGATTCGAGATAGCGCAACCATGCGGCAGCATCGGTGATTTCTTCGGCGCCCGCCCAGGCAAAGCCTGCGCGGTAGGTGACGCGGCCCTGGTCGTCCGGGCGGACGATGACGAGCGCGTGCTCGTTTTTGCCCTCCTTGTCGGTGGCGGGGAGGCGTGTCGTTATGACCACGGTGGAAGGATCCACCAGCACGCCGGTGCCGAGACTTTTTCCCGCCAGAGGCTCAACCACGGCGATGATTCCCTTGTCCTTGTCGATGGTCATCGAAGCGCCCTTGTTCTGGGTGTTCAGGCCGATGGCGATTTCGTAAGGAAGCTTCATCCCGGGTTTCCTGTTTCTGAAGCGTTGGTTTGGGTTGGTGGAAAACGTGGATGTGATTTCACTCAAGCGCTCGCCGAGACGCAGGCGGGTGACGCGGTGTTCAAACAACGGCTTGCCCTCAACCTTTACCGGATACTCGTAGACCGTGTGAAACTCGGCGACCTCGGGAACGGTCCAGATGATTTCCGCGGATTGATAGGTGTCGGCGGTGACGAGCTGGTGATCGATCCAGAGTCCGAGTCCACCGCAGCCGCGGGTGTCGCTGACATGATAGGCGTCGAGTCCCTCGCCATGGTCCTTGTGATAGCTGATGCCGGCGGTGCGGTCCTGGAAATACCACTTGTCGAGCACCGGGCGGGCGACACGCTTGCACCAGGCGTCGATGCCGCTGTCCTCCGGGCCGTCGCGTAGTGCGGGGCCGTAAACGCGGAAGGCCACCTTGTCGTTCTCCCAGGCGAGGTCGTCCTTGCGCTCGGGGACCAACCGCACGTAGGCGCGCGGTTTGAGATCTTCCGCGACGATTTTTTCCGCCGCCGCGAGCAATGTCTTGGAGTCCGCGCCAGTCGCTCCTAGCAGGCGGAGGATTTCACTGCCCGCCATGAGGAAGGCTCCGGTGCCGTAGTCCTGGGTGTCTCCGGCTTCCAAGTGGTCCGGGGCGGCTCCGACCGGTTGCACGTATCCCACCAAGCCGTCCGGCGTCACGCGGGTCATCAACCCGGTCCAGGCGCGGGTGATGGCGGGGAGGTGAACCGCGCGGTCGAGCAGTCCGTGGTTGACGCCCCAGGCGAGGCCGAAGGTGAAGAATCCGCTGCCGCTGGTCTCTCCGGCGTCGATCTCCCTAGGATCTAGCAGGCTTGGGTGCCACAAGCCGTCGGGCTGTTGGGCGGCAAGGATGGCGGTGGTCATTTCCTTGAAGAGCGTCTCATAGAAGGCGCGCTTTGGATGGTCTGGTGGCAGGTGTTCGAGTGTCAGGCAGAGGCCGCCATAGACCCAGCCGTTGCCGCGGCTCCAGAATGTTTTGCTGCCATTCGGCGTCTTCTTGTTGAAGAAGGTGGCGTCGCGGAAAAACAGTTTTTCGGCAGGATCGTAGAGGTGGTCATAGGTGAACTGGAATTCGCGGTCGAGAAACTGCAGGTATTTCCGGTCACCCGTGGCGGTGAACAGCCGGGCGAGGGTGGGGGGGGCCATGTAGAGCGCGTCGCACCAGGTCCAGCGGTCGCTGACGGTGACGCCCTTGGTTTTCGGTTTGGTGCCATGGGCGAGTGGTTCGGTCACAGGGTGGGCGATCACGTGTGACAGCCGGTCACGCATCGGGGCGAGCCGTTCCTTGCGGGAGGGATTCATTTGATAGACGTCCAGCCAGGCGTGGCCGACCGCGTGGTCGTCGGCATGATAGATCCGGTTGGAGGACGTCCAGCCGGATTGGGTTCCCATGCGGAGGACCGCGGCGAGGTATTTCGCGTCTCCGGTGGCCGAGGCGGTGCGCAGCAGTCCGTCGTAGAGCGGCGCGATGATCCAGTCCCGGATCTCGGTGCCGGAAGGATTCGCGAGCTGCCAGTCGGCGGAGCGCTTGAGTGCCGCGGTGATCGGGGCGGCTGCCAGATCCTCAGCGGAAGAGGAGCTTGATAGAGCCAGTGGAATGGCAGCCATCATGACGGCGCAAAGGCGGTGGATGGAGCGGATCACCGTGTGTGGATGGTGGTGTGTCATTTCAATCTCCGAAGATGGTGAGGCTGAGGACTCTTAGGCCCACTGCTTCATCTGGTAACAAGAACAGCATGTTACAGACGTTCGGATTGCCGGAGACTAAACGATCGTAGCACGGCACGGTCTTCGCGTCGGCATCCAGGTATGAAGCGACCACCGGATACATTCCGTTTGCGTCGAGTGTGGGCTTGGCGAGCACCTGTTGTCCCGCCCCGACCTTGTTCGCCGTGGAGCCTAACGACACCAAACCGTTACGCGG
>JBEDKU010000706.1:0-4018 GCA_041172045.1 Verrucomicrobiota bacterium
AGTCGGAAATCACGAAGCCCGCGAAGCCGAGTTCGTTCTTGAGAATATCGGTTAGCAGCTGTTTGCTGCCGGAGCATTTCACCCCGTTCCAACTGCTGTACGAAGGCATGACCGTGCCGACGCCGGCATCGATCGCGGTGGGATAGCCGGCCATGTGGATGGCGCGAAGCGTGGCCTCGTCCACCCGGGTGTCGCCCTGGTCGAGCCGGCCACCATTGAAGGAGGTCCCGCCGTCGCCGATGAAGTGCTTGGCACAGCCGAGGACGGCGTTAGAAGCGGATGGATTCTCCCCTTGCAGGCCGCGGACGGCGGCGAGACCGAGTGAGGCGACCAGCGCGGGATCCTCGGAATAACCTTCATAAGTCCGCCCCCAACGAATGTCGCGGGGAACGGTGACGCACGGCGCGAAGGTCCACTGGATGCCGGTGGCGCGGATCTCCCTCGCGGTGATGCGCGCGACTTTTTCGACAAGCTCCGGATTGCGGGAGCAGCCGAGGCCGATGTTATGGGGGAAAATAACGGCACCGATCACGTTGTTGTGACCATGCACGGCATCGACGCCATAGACCAACGGAATGCCCAGCCGGGTCTCGAGCGCGAGATTCTGGCAGCTGGTGTAGAGGTCCGACCAGTCCTTGAGGGTGTTGCCGTTTTTCGGGTCGGAACTGCCGCCACTCAGCACGGAGCCGAGGAACAGCGTCCTGATGTCGGATAGATCCTTGATGGAGCCGATGTCCGGCTGGGTCATCTGACCGGCTTTCTCCGCCAAGGTCATCTTCCCGACGAGCGCCTTGATTTTAGCGTCATGGGCGGTGAGCCAGGCGGGAGAGGCGGCGATGGCGGTTCCGTGAAATCCTAACAAGGAAAGTCCGATGAAGGCAAACGCCACATGAAAGTGGGATGATCGATGGTGTGACATGATGATGGTGAATATGGAAAGTATCGTCTCCATCAGGGAGCGATGACGATTTTGAGACGTGCGAAGTTTTTCGCGGAACCGCTCGGGACGGACGCGGAGATGATGGAAGAGTCGTTTTGAAGATAGGCGGCCACCTCGGTCCACGGGGCCGAGGTTCCGAGATCTGAGGAGACCTCGATGCGATAGCCCAGATCCGGGTTGCCGGAGGTGGCGGCGCGTTTGTGATAGGTGACCACATTGCCGGAAAAGTCAACCGGAGCTCCGTCGAAGCCGGCGGGGTTCAGGTTGAGGGCGTATTCAACGGCGTTGGGGATTCCGTCGCGGTCCGAGTCCCCGTTCGCGCCGCCCGTGACGTTGTTGGCCGATGCCCAAGCGGCGAAATTCGTGGATGCGTTGATTTGGCTGAGGATTACCTGGGTGCCGCCTGAAATACTCACGACGTAGCCAGGCGGCACCGACATCGTGCCGGTCACGCTGGCGCCCTCGGCAATCACGTAAGGCCCGGCGAAACTTCCTAGCAGGGAAACCGTCAGGGTGGCTCCACTGAGATCCATCGCGCCGGTGGATAGGAGCTTGTCGCAGTTCGCGCCATCGACTTCCACCGTGAGGGTGCCTGCGACTGTCACCGCCCCGGTGCGAAGGGTGCCGGTGCCGCCATCACCCGGTGCGACGGTGGTGCCCGCGAGAGCGGACAACGCGCCAAGGGCGCCGTTGCCACCGAGGGTTCCGTTAGTAAGGGTGATGCCTCCGGTATAGGTGCTGGTGCCGTTGAGGATCAGCGTTCCGCCGCCGGTCTTGTTGATGCCCGCTCCGGTGCCCGTGAACGCGGCGGCGAAGCGGGTCCTGTTATTGACCTCGAATTTCCGAACGACCGCGCCCAAGGCGACGTTGGCCGTGCTGGTGAAGTTCAGATCGCCCGTGGCGGCACCGAAGACGTAGGTGTTGCTCGCATTGCCACTGCTGAAAACGACGGCGTTGCCGACGGTGCGGGCGGTGGCGTTGCTGCTGCGGATGCCGGCGGTGACGCCGTTGCCCGCGCTGAAGGTGAGTGCGCCGCTGCCGAGGGCCGAGGCGCTGTCGAGCGACAGCATGCCGCCGGCGATGCTGGTGGTTCCGCCGTAGCTGTTCGTCCCGGAGAGCGTCAAGGTGCCGGTGGCGTTGTTCTTGGTGATGCTGCCGGAACCGCTGATGTCACCCGCAACGGTAACGTCGCCGCCTGCGAATGCGGACGACGAGCCTGCGGTGAAACTGAGGCCGTTGGAGCCGAGGGCGATGTTGCCGCTGATCGTCAGGCTGTTGCCGGCGGCGTTGGCGGCTGCGATGCGCGAGCCGCTGGCGACGGTGATGCCGCCGCTCCAGCGGTTGGCACCGGCAAGGCTGTGCAGCGCCCCGACCGCGGTATCCGACGGGCCGCCGCTGAGAGTGAGAAGGTTGTTGAGGGAAAGCCCGCCGGACAACTGCATGGAACCGCTGCTAACGACGGTGACCGCACCAGAACCCAGCGCGCCGCCGGCAAGGGCGAGCAAGGTGGTGTTTCCGTTCACGGTGGTGCCGCCGCTGTGATTGTTAGCAGCGTTCAGGCGCACCGAGGATGTCACATTGCCGATGCCGGCGATCACGGAACGGCTGCCGGTGAAGGCGTTGGTATTTGAAAACGCAAGCGTCACGCCGCGGCCTCCCGTCACCCGATAGGTCGAGCCATCGGGAGTCATGGTCCCGGAATAAGTCACGATGTTGGCGCCGCCCAGATTGATCCGGTTGCCCCCGCCAAGGAACAGGCTGCCGTAGCCGGTGAAATCGACGTCCTGACTGTTGGTCGGACCGCTATTGAGCAGGAGCGCGCCGGTTGAGGCGGGGTCGATGCGATCGCTGTCCAACCATCCCTGCGGGGTATTGGCACCACTCGCGAGCAGGCCACCGCTCGCACCGATCAGGATCTGCCCGACAGCCGGCAACGAGGCGGCGTCCGCGAATAACAGATTTCCGCTGGAAATATGAAAGCCGCCGGTGTGGCTGGCGTTGTTGCCGCTGAGATTGATGCCTTGGCCGTTCGCGCTGAGGGTGAACTGACCCGCTCCCTGGAGAGAGTGGTTCATCGTGAGCACGCTGCCGATCGAACCATAGCCGATCACGCCACCGCCGGTGCCCAAATTGAGAAAGCGCCCGGTGCCCACGGTGCCGGCGGCCTGGCCGAGACGGTACAATGTCGCGCCGTTCGTTAGAGTGACTTCATTTAAACCGAAGTTGCCATCATCGGTGAACTCCACCCGGCTCGTCGAACCCGAGGCGGAAATCCCGCCGGTAAATGCCTGCGTGCCACTCAACGTGACGGTGCCCGCGTCCACCCACAGCCCGCCCGAGAACTTGTTGGCCCCGCTCAACGCCAAGGCCCCCACCCCGTTCTTGGTGAGACCGTCCGCGCCTTCGATCACCGCGTTGATCGTCGCGGCCTTCCGCGTCACGCCATAGGCGACGTAGTGACTCCCGAGATCATTGACCGTGATGACGGGGCTGCCCGCGGCGACGTCCAGAGTGAGGGTGTTGAAACCATTGCCGCCGTCATTGACGATCCAGCCGCCTGTCGGCGTGATCGTGCTGCCCGTGGCACCGTTGTAGTTAGCACCGGAACTGGGATCGGCGGTCGCCGTGGTGTCGCCGAAAACGAGGCTGCCGAGGGCGATCTCGCTGTCGAGCGACACCGTGGTGGGAGCCGTGAGGTTGAGCGTGTTGAAATCCGCGGAAAAGCCCGCGCCGCCCGCCACCGCGCCCGCCCAGTTGCTGGTCACGGCCCAGGCTCCGCCGGAAGTGTTGGTCCAGGTGCCGTGGGATGCGGTGGATGGAAGCGTGGTGATTTTCCCAGTTCCCTCGACGGCGAAGGTAAACGGGTTTCTGATTTCGTCGTTGGTTCCAAAACTCACGATGGCAGACCGCGTCCCCACGGCACCGGCTTGGAAACTCACGCTGAAGCTGGTGCTGCCACCCGTGGCGACCGGCCCGACAGGCAACGAGGAAATGGTGAAATCCGCCGCATGCATCCCGGCGACGACGGGAGAATCCAGCGTCAGCGGCAGGTCGCCGGTGTTGAGGATGGTGTAAATC
>JBEDKU010000707.1:0-7644 GCA_041172045.1 Verrucomicrobiota bacterium
AATTCTTGAGAAGCTCGTCGAGGAGCGCGTTGGTGATGGATGGTTTCATTCTGATGTGTTGGTTCTGGTGATGGGCCACATCAGCGGAAAGCACTTACACAAAAAATCTTACACCCCCCGATGAAGCACCATTTGATAGTTCGCCCGCTCCAAGACGAATCCTCCGGCAGCCGGGCGCATTTTCCAATTGCCCTTGGCCACGGCTTTGTTCGATCCCTCGGCAAAGGGATTCCCCATGACCATGATGCCTTGTTTCGGGAAATACTGCCACGCCATGATCCGCACCTTCACGCTGGGATTCCGGCGGAGCGCCACGGCGACATTTCCGCTCATGTGCCCCGCGCGGATGCCTTTGCCGAAATCCAGAAACCACCCCTGCCGGGCCAGCATCGGGAAAGCGGGATCCGTGCTGCTCGTGATTTGATACATTCCGGAAAACTCCCTCGCGTCCGCGTCCGGAACATCCGCACGGGAAGGCAGGGGCGCCATCCCGAAGAACATCACGCCCACCACTGCGACCAGCCTCGCTGAAATGCCGCGGAGAAAACATGTCGTATTCATACTCCAATTCCAGCGGTTCCCATACCGAGACGACAATCCACTGGTTTTAAGAGAGTTAAGATATCAAATCCACTCCATCTCCGGCAAGATCCGGCGCAAAACGCAATCTTGTCGTTTCAAAACGCACCCGTTGACGTCTTTCACCAAAGCCAATGCCTGCCGCTTCCGCCGTGCCACTCTCCCCGGGCGACATGAGGCCATTCCGCTTGCCACGGACGCCGAGAAGGATCCTGGATTGGCAGGATTCAGACGCTGGAGGAATTCCTGAATCTCCCGCTGACTTCTCCTGAACGAAAAATAGAAAAACTTGAAGCGACCCACCAGCGGCTTCACGCGGAATACGAAAACCGCTTCACGCGTTCCTAAATGGATTCCGTTTCGGGTTCAAACAACCGACCGGAAATCCGCAGATTTGATCGGGCAAAGTCTCGGACCGTTCGTGCCGCAGCGTTACATGCTGGGAATCTGAACCAGCTTGGTGTACTGGTAGGAGTTCTTCGCAAGAAACTCAGCCTTCTGGTTTCCGGTGAACTTACGCCTCTTGATCTGGTCCACACCGAAGTCCGAAACCACGGTTGTGGAAATTTCCACCGCGGTGATGCGTCCTGATGGAACCAGAGGGTTGGAGAAAGTCGGCTCCGTAATGATTCCCGTTCCTAAGATTCTTAGGCTATTGGTGGTGGGTCCCAAGGTGATCGGGATGCTTTTGGTGACGGGTGGAGTTTGTGTGGAATCCGTGACCTGCACGTGGAAGGTCAGGGTGAATTGATAGATGTTCTCACACACGAAGTTCTTGGATGCCGACACCTCCGTTTTTGGATAAAGACCGTCGAAAACACCTGCCAGCGGTTTGCTTGCATTGGCGACGCCGAGCAAGCCATCAAACGTCGGCTTGGGATCCACCAACAAACGGCTCAACACGAATGTCTCGAATCCGGACGCGCCACCGCCCACTTCAATCGGGTCCTTGTAATCGAGTTGGTAACTCACACAGGAGACGTCGCCTCCAAGGTCCGCCGGCTTGCCGATATCTCCGTTGTAACGGTCGGTCGCAGCGGTGAAAAAGGTTAGCTTGGCGGCGTTTGAACTCTCAAGGTTGTTACCCGCGGTGCTCGTTCCTGAAATGTCGGTCACGGCGGACAGCCATTCGTTCGAATTCCCGCGACGGGTCACCAACGCCTCGAAGTCGCGCGCCATGGCGTCGATCATGCCCTTGGCCTGGCGTGAAGCGCGGAGCTCCGAGCGGCTGCGGTTCCATGTATCCAGCGCGATGGAAGTGATCGATACCAGAACGGTGACGATGATGGTGGTGATGGCCATGGCCACCATGAGTTCCATCAAGGTGAAGCCGCGTTTCGCGGGCGAAATCCGTGAGTTTTTCATAAATGGGTTTGGGTCGGACAGTTAACGGCGGACCGCGAGATTGCGGGTGAAAACGGGATTCTTCAGCTTGGGGAATTTGTCAGTGAACGATTTGCTGCCGAAGTAATCAAACGACTTGGCAGGCATCAGATAGAAGTCGGCGGCAAATGCGATCACCGCCTCCGGATAGTCCGCGGCTTTATCGAAGGGACCCGCTTTATAGTTCGGATCAGCCGGAGTGGAATCCGGTTTGGGGTTTTTAATGGTGCCCGGAGCGGTGTTTGCAATCAACTGGCCGCCACTGAAAACCAACTGGGTGCATTTGACCAGATAGACAGCCCCTTCGACAGCAGCCAAGTCCTCTTTCAATTTAACGCTATCGCTCAAACGCCTCACCATCGGGATCACCACATAGTCTTCTCCCGGCCTGCCGGAGAAAAGCGGCTCAGGGATGGGCGTGCCGTCGTCGGAGCGGACATCTGAGGTGTTTTTGATCTTCCCCCTGTATTGATAGGCCAAAAGCGCGTCGGCCGAAGTTGCGGCACTCGATTTTTTGATCCACTCGAACGCTTTGTCGAATCCGGTGGTGACGTCGGCCTTGATTTCGTTTTTACGAAGAGTGACCAGTTCCTGTTCCAAAGCGGAAGCCATGCGGTCGGCCTGCTGGACATTGATCGACTTGCGGATGCCTTCCGCCGCCGGGGCGAAAACCACCATGAAGCCGGTGAGAAGCACGGCGAGAACGCCAATCGCAATGACGGTCTCGAGGAGGGTGAATCCGCGCTGGCGGAGAATGGGTTGGGTTTTCATGATTCAGAATTCTTTAACGTCACTGGGGATCTTCGCCTGTCCCGGATTGCGAAACACCGAAGTCATGCCGTTGCGCCAGACAACAAAACCTCCGAAATCGCGCTTGGCCGAACTGGTGACCTGTGGGGCCGCGGTCGGCTTGTTGACCGGTCTCGCTCCGGAACCGATGATGAAACTGGCACCGACATTTTCCGCGATTCCCTGGGAATTAAATCGGTAGATATAGTAAGTTCCGTCGTAAGCGGCTTTCACAGCCGCAGCAGCACCCGTACTCGACGCGCTTGGCGCGCTTTTGATTTTCCCAGTCGCTACCTCGGGAATGGTGCCGCCGCCGTTCGCATGGTCCCGCTTGCTGAATTTCTGACTGAAAAAAGTTTGGTCAGGTAGCACCGCGCCGCGGCTCGAAAGAACCCATTCGGGATCTGAGTTATTCGGATCTTTCGGAAGTCCCGTGGTGGCGTCGATGTTTTCATAGGCAACAACGATCCGTTTCAGGTTGTCGGCACTGTTGTTCTTCAAATCCTTTGCCACCAGCACGCAGGTCCGGAGGTTTTTACCCATCGCCATGGACCGCGCCTCGTCGAACAGCGACTCGGCGGAGGCGACACCGCTGGTCACGCCCTTGCCGCCCATGCCGCTCAGGCCGATCGCGCCGGCGGTCATCAGAATGGACATGATGGCGATGACAACGAGCATTTCCACCAAGGTGAAGCCGTGGCTCTGCCGTCGGGGATCGATTTTCGGATCGGATGAATTCATGGGTTTGGAGTCGGGTTGGGAATAAAGTTGCTCGATTTCGCAGAGTCCGCAAGCGCGAATGTCAATACATCGCAGTTACGCGTGGTTCTGATTTGCAGGGTAACGTCCGGCGTTCGGACCCGAGGTCCATAGCCAGGCGGGAGCAACCATGTCGCGGATGTCCTTGCGGGCGGCAACCCAGCCGAGGAGCTCCTTGGCGAGACTCGGATCGGCGACCAGCGACGGCGGATCGCCTTCGCGGCGAGGGCCGTATTTGACAGGGACGGTCTTGCCGGTGATTTCCTCGACGGCGGAGATGATTTCCTTCACCGAGACGCCGACTCCGGTGCCGAGATTGCAGCGCACGGAAGCACCGCCTGCGGCGAGGTGGTCAAGTGCGCGGGCGTGGGCGTCGGCCAAGTCCTCGACATGAATGTAGTCGCGGATGCAGGTGCCGTCGGGCGTGGCGTAATCGGTGCCGAAGACCTCGAGGTATTCGATTTCTCCGGTCACGGCCATCATCACGCGAGGAATCAGGTGGGTTTCGGGCTCGTGGTCTTCGCCGATCAGGCCGTCCGGCGAGCAGCCGCTGGCATTGAAATAACGCAGGCAGGCGCTGCGCAGACCCCATGCGGTGTCGCAATCGGCAAGGATGTGCTCGACCATCAGCTTGCTCATGCCGTAGGGGTTGATGGGTTTTTGCTGGTTGGCCTCGGTGATCGGCAGCTTATCGACCACGCCGTAGGTGGCGCAGGTGGAGGAGAAAACAAAGACCTTGCAGCCGAATTCCTGCATCACCTGGAGCAGCTTGATGGGCTCGGCGGTGTTGTTTTGATAGTATTTGAGCGGATTGGTCACCGATTCGCCGACGTAGGCGTAGGCGGCGAAGTGAATCACCGCGCCGAACTGGTGTTTGGCGAAAAGCGAACGGACGAGCTCCTGGTCGCCGACGTCGCCGACGACCAGCTCGACGGAAGGATCGATAATCGCCCGCTCGTGACCGAAAACGAGATTGTCGAGCACCACGATTTTCCGGCCTTGGCCGGCGAGGAGACGAACGGTGTGGGAACCGATGTAACCTGCTCCTCCGGTGATGAGAATCGGTGCGTTGGATGGAGTCATGAGATTTACGAAGGAGAGGAAACCGAAGAAACCCGTCCCCTGTCAACCCATGGCAGCCGGGAGGGAAAAATTCCCGTAAAATCCGTTCGAATAGATCGCCGTCCCGTGCTGTCGTAGGGCCATGAAGAAAAACCTTCGTTTCCTCTCGGGAGTCGCGGCGGGATTGTTCGCCGCCATTGGATTCAGTTCCTGCGCTTATGATCCATACTACGGCTCGACCACGGTCGGCGGTTCCTACACGTCTGGCTACGGTGGTGATTATTATGGAAATGGCTACGGCGGCGGTGGGGCGTCCACCTCGGTGTTCATCGCCACGGGAAACCCACGCTGGGGCTACGATCCGAGTTGTTACAGTTACTATGACTACACCCGTCGGAGCTACTACGATCCCTACCTGAATGGTTACTACCCGGTGGGCTATCGTCCACCGGTCGTCTATGGAGTCTCCCATCCCTACGGATGGAGTCCGGGGAGCCGGTATTGTCGCCCACCAGGCCATGTTTCGAACGTGACGATCACGAATTACCGCAACCGCGAGTCGATTTACCGGGAACGCGGCTACGTCCAGTCAAGCTACGGTCGCCAACGGCAGCAGGAGTCCGGTCCAGGCAGGGCCTACGACCAGCGCCCATCCTCGGGTGGTTACGGCAACAGCAGCTACCAGTCACGCCCCAGCTCCAACTATCGTCCGTCCGCCACTCCCAATTCGCGGGAGCAACAAGGAAGACCCACCTCCGCCCAGCCCGGTGCCAAGCCGGCTTCGCGCTACCCGTCCCAGTACAATTCGCCCGTAGCCGCGAGCCAATCGCGGTATTCGCCGCAAACTCGTTCCTCACAAAACGATCCGCGCAGCCGCCAGGCGGCACAACCCGCGCAGCGTCAGGTCCGCCCGTTGGCACCTCCGGACCAATCCCGAGGAATCCGCCAGGCCGCCCAGCTCCAGCAATCCCAAGGACGGCCCCGCGAAACCCGTGGCAAGACCGACAAGGACGAGACGCGAAACGACGGCACCGACGCTCGCGGCCGGATCCGCAACTGACCTGAGTTCACTTCGTCCGCGACGATTCCTTCGCCTCCCGCCGCTCCCGATCGCGGCGGAGGCGATCGAGCGTGATGCGAGGACGCAACAACCAGCGTCCGAACAACCAACCCGCCATGCCGCCGCCGAAGTGGCAGGCATGGCCCATTTGGAACCAACCGCTCCAGCCACGGCGGGTAATCCATCGGCCCAATTCGGAAAATCCAGGCACGCCCAGCGCGGGGTCCGCCAAAGCGAGAATCAGCTCCGCCATCAGAATTCCGAGTCCCAGGCTTTTTCCCGAAATCGGCAAAGGCATCATGCGCGATTGCGGCGACAGCGTCGTCAGCAACAGCAACAGGCCGATGCAAGCGCCGGAAAAACCGATCAGCAAGGGAGCGCCGTCACCACCCGGAGCCAAAACCAAGTGTCCGACCGCGCCACCGAGCACACCGAAAATGATCGCTTTCACCAGAACTGCCCGCCCCGCCATGTGTTCGATTCTTGAGCCAACCAACAGCAACAGCGTCACGTTCACTCCCACATGCCACCAGCTCCCGTGCAGGAATCCGTAAGTGATTATCGTCCAGATCCTGCCGGAAAATATGCCTTCGCGGGTCAATCCCAGGGCTTCAAACCATGACCACGCCGGTTGGCGGTTGTGTCCACCCACCGCCATCACCAGCGCCTCGATTCCCAGAATCAGCGAGACCCAAGCCCATGTGACCGGCGATTTCGCAAGCAGTGCCAAATTCCGCGCGGCATCGGAAGACGGACCACCGGTCGAGATCATGACGGTGTCCGTTTCAGTTCGATCCAGCTCACTCCACCACGTGCGCCCGCGGCTCGCGGCGGGCGACGTCCTCGCCACCGGCGCTGGTCACGAATGGACCGCCTTCGAGCGGGGCCACGCCGGTGAACGCCACATCCGGCATGTCCGTCGGACGACCGGCGAGCGGGAAATCCTTCCGCAGCGGGAAAAACGGATAGCCCTCCCACATCAGGATTCGCTTCATGTTCGGGTGGCCGGAAAACGGAATGCCCATCATGTCCCAGACTTCCCGCTCGTGCCAATCCGCACCGAGCCAGATGTCCGTCGCCGACGGCACGACCTCGTCCTCACCGACCTTCGCCTTGATGCGCAGGTGCTTGGAATCGTCCAAAGTGGCGATTTCATACACCATCTCGAAACGCGGATCGTCGCCGAAGTGATCGACGCTGGAAATATCCAGAATCATCTCATAGCCGAGGTCTTTGTGGCATTTCGCCAACACGTCGTGCAGGGAGCCGAGCTCGACAATGACGGTCTGCTCGCCGCGGAATTCGAGGGTTCCCAGGACTTTTTCTCCGAAAACTTCGCGGAGCTTGGTGGAATCGGCTGCTGCTGACATTTCTTAAATCGGTTGGGGGATTCAGGCCATCTCGTCCATGAACGTCCGCTTCTGATCCACCGTGGAGTGCTCTCCCTCGATCTTCGTTTGCAGCTTCATCAGCCCTTCGATCAAGGCCTCGGGCCGTGGCGGGCAACCGGAAATATAAACGTCCACCGGGATCAATTTATCGATGCCCTGCAGCACCGCGTAGCTGCGATACATGCCGCCGGACGAGGCGCAGGCACCCATGGCGATGCACCATTTCGGCTCCGGCATCTGGTCCCAGACGCGCTTCACCGCCAGCGCCATCTTGTAGGTCACCGTGCCGGAAACGATCAAAACGTCCGCCTGCCGCGGAGAAAACCGCATCACTTCCATGCCGAAGCGGGAAATGTCGAACCGGCTCGACGCCGTCGCCATCAGCTCGATCGCGCAGCAGGCGAGGCCCATCGGCATCGGCCAGAGCGAGTTCTTGCGCATCCAGTTGATGGCCGCATCCACGCGGGTGACGATCACGTTGCCCTCAATTTTCGAGTCGTAGGCGGTGTGGAGGGTGCTTGGGGAAGGACTGACCATGGTGGTTTGCTTGCTGCGCGGGACCTTGTGGCCGCGTCCCCCGTCGCTCAAGTCGATTGTGAAATTTTTCACAATCCCCGTCCA
>JBEDKU010000708.1:0-4903 GCA_041172045.1 Verrucomicrobiota bacterium
GAAATCGAGCTCGTCGTCCAAGTGAACGGCAAGCTCCGCGACCGTTTCATGATCTCCAAGGACGCCGACGAAGAAGCCGCCAAAACCGCCGCCTTCGCCAGCGCCAAGGTCGCCGAGCACCTCGAAGGCAAGACCGTTCGCAAGATCATCTTCATCCCCGGCAAGATCTTCAACATCGTCGCGAACTGACCAACGGACCGTTCGCGAATGAGCGTGATTCAAAACCCATCGGACGAAGTCCGCAGCCTTCGCGATCTGTCGCCGCAGCAGGTGCGCTCCGGACTCGCCGCGTGGCTGGGCTGGCTTTTCGACGGGCTGGACATGCACCTTTACACGCTGGTGGCGACGGCGTTTGTGGCGCAGTTGCTGGTGACGGGTGAGGGCGATCCGGAAGTGGGGAAAAAGGCGTCGATCATCCAGGCGGCGTTTCTCGTCGGGTGGGCGCTGGGCGGTGGATTTTTCGGGCGGGTGGCGGATTTGATCGGCCGGAGCCGGGCGCTGGTGCTGACAATTCTAACCTACGCGTGTTTCACCGGGCTGTCTTATTTCTCGCAGGAATGGTGGCATCTGCTGGTTTTCCGGTTTCTCGCGGCGCTGGGAATCGGCGGCGAGTGGGCGGTCGGGGCATCGTTGCTATCGGAAACGTGGCCGAAAAAATGGCGGCCATGGATCGCAGCGACGCTCCAAAGCGCGGTGAACTGCGGGATCCTGCTCGCTTGTCTGGCAGGCGCTTTGCTCAAAGGCCATCCGCCGCAATGGATCTTCCTCGTTGGAGTCCTCCCGGCGTTCATCACGCTGTGGATCCGCCGGGCGGTGCCGGAGACCGAGGAATGGACGGAGGCGCGGAAGGGACAGCCGGCGCCGAGGATCCGCGAGCTGTTCGGACCGGAAGTCAGGAGCATCACCTGGCGGGTGATGTTGATTTGCGCGGTATCGCTGACGGCGCACTGGACGTTCATGTTCTGGCAGCAAAGCTACATCCGCAGCCTGCCGGAGGTGGGGAATCTGAAGGTGGCGAAGGACCAGGCGACCGTGATGGCGCTGCTGTGGATCATGGTGGGCTCGCTGATCGGAAACTTCACGGCGGGGGCGTTGGCGACAAAGATCGGCTACGCGAGGGCGATCGCACTGATGCTGGCGGGGTATTTCGTGGTGATGTGGTTCACGTTTTCCCGCGGTCACAGCTTGGAAATGACTTACGCGCTGTTTGCGGTGATCGGGCTGATGCAGGGGTGTTTCGGGCTGTTCACGATGTGCCTGCCGCCGTTGTTTCCGGTGCTTTTGCGCAGCACTGGCGCGGGATTTTGTTACAACATTGGACGCATTCTGTCGGCGGTGGGGGTGGTGTTTTTCGGGATTTTCAACAAGGTGCAGGGCGACTTCGCGGGAGTGTTGCTGATGGCGTCATGGCTGTTCATCCCGGCGGCGGTGTTCGCACTGATGTTGCCGGGACAGCGCGAACACGCTTGATCGCGGATGGCGCGCAGGGATTGATCCGGCGCCTGGCCGGTCACACGCCGACGCCCAAACCACTCATCATCAAGGCTATACCGACGATCATCACCACCATTACCGCCAGCAGGACCCCGAGGACAAAGCCAACCCGTTTGGCCCTCAGCTTGCAATCGCCATCAAGGTAAAAGCGGTTATCCGGCCTGAATGCGGCAAGTGGAATCAAAAGCACCAAAAGGGCGAACCCGGCCCAAAAGACGCCGCCGCCCAGATATTCCAGCGCCTGGCCATGAATCCCGAACCGCACCCAAAGCGGCCCCGTGATCGCGTCCAAGCCCCAGCCGATCACCATCAATACCAGCGACACCCAGACGTAGCTCTTGGTGGGCAGGTTGGAAAGACGGCTGGAAACGATCATGACTGGGATGGAGAATAACGATCTCCGGATTCAGGTCCAGCCCCCACTTGATCGGGAAATTGGACATTTCAAAACCGGATTTGCATCAACCGCGATAGGCCCGAATTGTCATGTGGGTTCGGGATTGTCATCGATCCGTTTGACGCTTGCCCGCCAGTGATGCTTCGGGACATGGTCGGCGCAGGACATGAAGGAACTCATCGAAGAACTCGAGCGCTGGGGCGCGGATGTGATCTTCGGACGCGCCAAAGGGTTCCGGGCGGCCTTGATGCGGTTTTTCATGCGGGCGGTTTCCGGGATTTTTCGGATCGTTGTGCAAATCCGGCTGATGCGCTACCGGCGGGGATGGCGAGAGCAGCAGTATCTGGGGACGCAGGTGGTGGCCGTGGGCAACATCACGGTCGGAGGCACGGGCAAAACGCCGGTGGTGGAGTTGCTAGCGCGGTCGCTGCGGGATCGCGGCCGGAGCGTGGCGATTCTCTCCCGTGGGTATAAAAGCAAGAAGCTGGACCGCCCGCAGAAGTGGCAGGACAAAAAGGGTCGGGCGATCCCCGGCGAGCGAATGCCCAAGGTGGTTTCGACGGGCAGCGCGCTTTTGCTGGATTCGAAATACGCCGGTGACGAGCCGTTCATGCTGGCGCGGAATCTGGACGGCGTGGCGGTGGTGGTGGACAAGAACCGGGTGAAAGGCGGGCTCTTCGCGGTCGGCCAGCTCGGCGCGGACACGCTCTTGCTGGATGACGGGATGCAGTATCTCGACCTCGCGCACTCGATCGATGTCGTGCTGATCGACTCGGGCGCACCATTCGGCACGGGGGCGCTGCTGCCGCGCGGGACGCTGCGCGAACCGCCCAAGAACCTGCGCCGGGCGAGTTACATCCTCATCACCAAGTGCAACGGCAGCTCGAACGAGAAGCTCATTGCCCGCATTCGGAAATTGAACAAGACGGCGGAAATCATCGAGTGTACGCACGGGCCGATCTATCTGGAAAATGTCTTCACGCGCGAACGGCGGCCGTTGGAGTTCCTCAAGGACAAGTGGGTGGGGGCCATCAGCGCGATCGCAGTGCCGGAGGCGTTCGAAGGATCGTTGGAGAAACTCGGCGCGCGGGTCGAAATTCGGCGGCGGTTTTCCGATCACTATCGGTTTTCCCGCAAGGAGGTGGAAAGTTTCATGCAGCGCTGCGTGGAGCGCGACATGGGCCTCATCGTCACCACGGAGAAGGACGCGGTGCGGTTTCCCAAGCCCTCGTCCATCGATGTGCCGGTCTATTTCCTACGCATCGAGGTGGAGATCCTCAAGGGTCAGGAAATCTGGGACGACTTGGTGACGCGGATTTGCGAACCGTCGCCGGTGTTCCAGTCCGTGCTGCGGAACCGGGATGCCTACCGGCCGTGATTCATTCAGACACGCAGGGCGGTTTTCAGGAATGGCGCGGTGCGCGAGGTTTTGGACTTGGCGACTTTTTCCGGCGGGCCTTGGGCGATGATTTGACCTCCCGCGTCGCCGGCTTCAGGGCCGAGATCGAGGATCCAGTCGGCTTCGGCGGCGACGGCCATGTGGTGCTCGATGACGACAACGGTGTGGCCTTCATCGACAAGGCGGTGGAGCACGTCGATGAGGCGCTGGACGTCTTCGAGGTGGAGGCCGACGGTGGGCTCTTCGATCAGATAGAGGTTGCGCTGGGTGAGCGCGGCGTTGTTGAGGGTGGCCTTGGTGCCGCGGCCTTTGGTGAGCTCGGAGACGAGTTTGATGCGCTGGGCCTCGCCGCCGGATAGGGTGGGGGAGGGTTGGCCGAGCTGAAGGTAGCCGAGGCCGGTGTCGGCCATGAGCTTGAGTGGGTGGGAGATGCGCGGCTGGGATTCGAAGAAAGCACAGGCCTCGTCGATGGTCATGGCGAGCACCTGGCCGATGTTTTTCTGGCGGAAGGTCACCTCTAACGTAGCGGGGTTGTAGCGCTCGCCGTTGCAGGATTCACAATGGACCCAGGTGCTGGGGAGGAAATCCATCTCTAACTTCACGCGGCCGTTGCCCTTGCACTCGGGACAGCGTCCGCCTTCGGTGTTGAAGGAGAAGCGCGAGGCGTCGAAGCCGCGCATGCGGGCTTCCGGAAGCTGGGCGAAGAGCGCGCGGATGTGGTCGAAGACTTTGACGTAGGTGGCGGGGCAGGAGCGGGAGGTCTTGCCGATGGGGGATTGATCGACTTCGTAACAGGCTTTGATTTGTTTCTCGCCGCTGGTTTTACCGAACGGGAGATTGGATTTTTTAACGCGCGTGGTCTTGGCCTCGTTTTTGAAAAGCGCGGCGATGCAGGAGTGCATCAACGAGGATTTGCCGGAGCCGGAGATTCCAGTTAGGACGGTGAGGCGGCCAAACGGGATGGCGGCATCGACATTCTTGAGGTTGTTGGCCCGACAGTCTGCCAGAGTTAGGAATGGATGATCCTTCTTCACCTCACGGCGGGAGCCGCGAATCGGGTGGTGGATGACGGCGGAGAGGGCGCGGTAGGTGGGGGAGAGGATTTTGGATTTTAAATTTTGAATTTTGGATTTTGAAGAGGAGAGAACCGGCGGTTTTCCTTGATAGACGATTTCACCGCCGAGGCGGCCGGCTCCGGGGCCGAGGTCGATGAGGTGGTCCGCCGCGGCGATGGTGTCTTCGTCGTGCTCGACGATGATGAGGGAATTCCCCTGGTCGCGGAGGGCGATGAGGGTTTTGAGGAGCGCGGCGTTGTCGCGCGGATGGAGGCCGATGGTGGGTTCGTCGAGCACGTAGAGCACGCCGCGGAGGTTGGAACCGAGCTGGGCAGCGAGACGGATGCGCTGGGATTCGCCGCCTGATAGGGTGTTGCCCGAGCGGTCGAGCTGGAGGTAGCCGAGGCCGACTTCCTGGAGGAAGGAAAGGCGCTGGCGGATCTCTGGCAGAATGTCACGGGCGATGAGCGTGTCGCGCGAGGCGGTGAATTTGAGTTTGGAGAAATGGCTGGATGCGGAGTTGATGGAGAGGTGGCCGAGGTCGGAGATGGCGGTGGA
>JBEDKU010000709.1:0-3834 GCA_041172045.1 Verrucomicrobiota bacterium
CCACCACCGTAGCCGCCGCCGCCACCACCACGGCGTTCACCGCCGTAGCCGCCGCCACCACCACCGCCGCCGCTTGGACGGAAGCCGCCGGGCTTGGCTTCTTTAGGCTCAGAAGCATTCACGCGGAGCGCGCGGCCCTGATAGTCGTAGCCGTTGAGTGCTTCGATGGAAGCGTTCAGTTGGCTCTGGTCGCCGAGAGTCACGAAAGCAAATCCCTTGGATCTGCCGGTTTCGCGGTCGGTGATGATTTTGACCCGTTCGACAGGTCCATAAGCGGCGAAGAGGCCAGTAACGTCTTCTTCAGTAGCGGTGTAGGGCAGGTTGCCCACGTAGATGTCCATTTTTGTCTATTCTTAGTACGCCATCACATTCAACACTTCCCGAGACCATGGCGTAAGAGACCAGACAAAGTGCGTCCACCTGCGGTTTTGCAAAATGAACGCTATGCCTTTACCCGTCCGAATCCGGGATGGCAAGAAATGATTTTCCGCAGATTTCCGGGGATTTTTCAAATCCATTGACGCCGCCGCCCGGTCCGACAATCGTTTTTTCATGACGGGAAAACGAGGACTCACGCAGGACCACGCGGCCCGGATGCTCGGCACGGATTCCCTTGAAAACGCGGCGCAGCGGCTCAAGCCCGATCTGGAAAACCTCCCCGTCGTGCCTGCTGGAACCGCGCGGGTGAGCGAGGAGCGGGCGCTGGCGTTCTGGGAGGAAACCGGCGGCGACCCCAGGCTTCGGGAAATCCTGCTGCACGGGGCGACGGACGACATCTCGCTCTATCAGGGAAACATCGAGAACTTCATCGGCCTGATGCGGATGCCGCTCGGGCTGGCCGGGCCGCTGCGGGTGAACGGGCTGGCGGCCAAGGGGGATTACTGGATTCCGCTCGCCACCACGGAGGCCGCGCTGGTCGCGAGTTATCATCGCGGCTGCCGCATCCTCACCGCCGCCGGCGGTTGCTCGGCGATGGTGCTTTACGAAAGTCTAAGCCGTGCGCCGGCGTTTGTTTTCGAAACCGCGGGGGACGCCTGCCAGTTCGTGGTCTGGGCGCTTTCGCAGTTCGAGGAGTTTCAGAAAATCGCAGCGGGCACGACCGCCCACGGCAAGTTGGTGGATGTCGGCTGCACGGTGGAGGGCAACCATGTCTATCTAAATTTCGAGTTCACCACCGGCGACGCTTCCGGACAGAACATGGTGACGCTCGCGACGCAGGCGGTGTGCGACGAAATCCTCGCCACCACGCCGATGCCGCCGCTGCGCTACTATGTGGAGTCGAATCTATCCGGCGACAAGAAGGCCAGCGCCCGCGCTTTCACTTCGGCGCGGGGGAAGAAGGTCACCGCCGAGGTGAAGCTCTCGGCGGAGTTGATTTCAAAGCTCCTCCACACCACGCCCGAGGCGATGGTGGATTACTGGCGGATGTCGGCGATCGGCGGGGTGCTCAGCGGGACGCTTGGCATCCAAGGGCACTTCGCCAACGGCCTGGCGGCGCTCTATCTGGCAACGGGGCAGGACGCCGCGTGCGTCGCGGAATCGGCGACCGGCGTGACGCGTTTCGAGGTGACGGCGGACGGCGGGCTCTACGCCTCGGTGACGCTGCCGGGGATCATGGTGGGCACGGTGGGCGGCGGGACGGGATTGCCGACGCAGCGAGCCTGCCTGGAGCTGATGGGGTTGGCGGGATCAGGGAACGCGCGGGCGCTGGCGGAGGTGTGCGCCGGTCTTTTGTTAGCCGGCGAGTTGTCGATCATCGCGGCATTGAGCGCGGGCCATTTTTCCCGCGCGCACCGCAAGCTGGCACGCACCCGCAAGGCGCCATGAAGCGGTGGTTGATCTATCAAAAAGAGCGCTTTCCGTTGCTCGCCCATGGTCCGCTGATCTTTGCTTTCAGCGCGTGCGCGGTGTCGTTTTCCTCGCTGCTGCGCGGTGCGCCGGCGCCGGGCTGGCAGATGGTTTTTACGGCTTTTGGCGTCTGTCTGCTGATGTTCCTGCAACTGCGCATCGCGGATGAGTTCAAGGACGCCCGCGAGGACGCGCGGTGGCGGCCCTATCGACCGGTGCCGCGCGGGTTGGTGACGCTGGGTGAGCTGCGGGTGCTGTTCATTCTAGCAGCCGTGGTGCAGGCGGCGCTGGTGGTGGCCCTGGACGTGAGGTTGCTGCTCGTGCTGGGAATCGCCTGGAGTTATCTGGCGCTGATGAGCGTGGAGTTCTTCTGCCGGGACTGGCTGAAGAAGCGGCCGGTGGTCTATCTGATCAGCCACATGGGGATCATGCCGCTGGTGGATTTCTTCGGCACGGCCTGTGAGTGGCTGCCGCGCGGGTCGTCCGCGCCGGCGGGGCTGGGGTGGTTTCTAGCGGCAAGTTTTTTCAACGGCATCGTGATCGAAACCGGCCGCAAGCTGCGGCAGCCGGCGGACGAGGAGGAGGGCGTGGAAACTTACAGCCGCTTGTGGGGCAGGCGCGGCGGTGCGGCGGTGTGGGTCGGGGCGCTTGTGGCGACGCTGGTTTCCGCGAGTTTCGCGGCGTCATCCATCGGATTCGCGATTCCGGTCGTCGCGGCGCTTGGCGTGGTGATGATTGCGGCGCTGGCGATGCTGCCCGGCTATTTGCACGGATCACTTGCCGGCGGGAGGTTGGAAACGATTTCCGCCGTGTGGACGCTGACGCTCTATCTGATGCTCGGGCTGGTGCCGCTGGCTTTCAGATGACGCCGTGTTTTTTGAGAAACGGAACGAGCTCGTCGACGCCGAAGTCGGCCAGCACGGTGCCGTGCCAGTCCATGGTGGGTGCTTTGGATTGGCCGGAGAGTTCGACCATTTCCCGCATGGCCTCGCGGTTGCCGGAAACGACAAGCGTTTGGACCGCGATGTTTTTGCGGTCGAGGTAGTCGACGACTTCGTCGCACCAGGGGCAGCCGGGTTTGATGTAGAGGATGGGAAGTGACATGGTTGGGGAATTTAAGATTTCATTTCCAGCCACCGCCGAGGGCGCGGTAGGCTTGGACGACGGCGCGGAGGCGGTTGCTGCGGGCGTCGGCGAGGTCGAGCTCGGAGGCGAAGAGTTCGCGCTCGGAGTCGAGCACTTCGAGGTAACTGGAAGCGCCGCCCTGAAAGCGGTCGAGGGCGATGACGGAAACGCTTTTCTGGGAGGCGACCAGCTTGGTGTTCTCGCTGATGATCTCGCCGGTTTTCTGATAGGCGTTGAGCGAGTCGGCGGTTTCACGGAACGCCTGTTGCACGGCTTTTTGATAGTCGGCGAGGGCGATCTTGGCGCGGGCTTGGGCGGCCTTGACCCGGAATCCGGAACGGCCGGCGTCGAAAATCGGGCCGGTGAGCTGCGGGCCGATGGAGTAGGCGGCGGATCCGCCTTGGAGGAGCTTGCTGAAGTCCGAGCTGATCACGCCGCCCTGGCCCGTGAGGGACAGGCTGGGAAAGCGCAGGGCCTCGGCGACTCCGATGTCCGCGGTGGCGGCTTGGAAGGACTGGTCGGCGGCCGCGATGTCGGGGCGGCGCGCCATGAGTGAGGAAGGCAGGCCGGCGGCGATGCGGAAGGCGGCGTCCAGTTTGTCGAGGCTGCCGCCGCGGAGGATGTTTCCGGGGTATTCGCCGAGCAGCGAGCGGATCTCGTTTTCCTTCTCGGCGATGGCCCGCTCGGTGGTGGGGATGAGGACCTGCGCTTGTGAGAGCAAGGCCTGGGCCTGGCCGACCTCCAGATCCGAGCTGACACCGCCGTCCCTGCGGGCGGTGACGAGGTCGAGCGAGCCCTTGCGGTTTTCCGCGGTGCGGCGGGAAATGGCGAGTCGTTCGTCGAGGTTCTGGAGGTCGATGT
>JBEDKU010000710.1:0-5525 GCA_041172045.1 Verrucomicrobiota bacterium
CCGGAGAATCCGGCAGAGTCCGTGATCTATCGGACGCTGCGCTGGCAGATGCAGGCGTTCTACGCGATCTTCGCGCTGTCCTTCCCCGCTGTCGGTGCTGGTCTGGTGATCGGCAGCCTCATCGGCATCCGGACCGCCCGGCGGGAGGCGGCACTCGTGTCCGGCCATCCCGGAGAACCGTGGAAATGGAAATTGAAGTGGGCGGAACCCATCATCTCCGAAAGCACCACCGCCGCCACCCGGGCGCTGATTCTCTACGCCATCTGGGCCGCGCTCATCATCGCGCCGCTGATCGTGGCGACCGCCCTGACGGGAGCTTTTCAAACGGATCGCATGGCCTGGCTGCTGCTGATCTTCGTGGCGATCTGGTGCGTCCCGGCGTGGTACACGCTCAAACGCTTGCGCCATTGGATGGCGGTCGGAAAAACACGACTCGAACTCCAGGAATCACCCGCATGGCCGGGCGGCTTGCTGCGCGGCCATGTCTTGTTAGCCAAGCCGCCGCCACCGCGCGGCGCGCTGGAAGTCAGCCTGGTTTGCGAGAAGCGCATCACCCGAAGCTCCGGCGACGGGAACACCACCACCAAGGAAAAACTCTGGGGCCATCGGGAAATCGTGCCGCAAGACCGGATTATCCGGGACTTCACCGGTTTCCGCATGCCAGTAAGTTTCGCGCTTCCCGCCGACGCGCCGGAGAGCGGTGCCGGCGGAGATTCGTCCGTCGAGCATGTCTGGAAACTCGAACTCAAAGTCCCAGGCACTGCCATCCACTCGGCGTTTGAAATTCCGGTTTTCCGCACCGGGAAGTCACCGGTCTTGATGACGAAAGCCGCGGGTCCGTCCATGTCGGACACGGTCGCCAGCGATCTCCCGGCGCTGCTTGCCGAGCAGCGGATCCAGGCGGAATTCGATGCCGCCGGAATGCCCTTGTCGATCATCCGCCCGGCCGCGCGGCATCGCTCGCTGATCGTCTTTTTGTTCCTTTTCAACCTGGTCTGGACGACGGCGGCGGTCTTTCTCGTCAAACGGCACGCGCCTCTGCCTTTTCAAATCATCTGGCCGCTCAGTGCCGGCGTGATCTGGCTCTCGATCTTCTGGCAGCTCCTCTACAAACGCACGGCCACCTTCACCCGCGGCGGTCTGACGCTGCGCCACCAACTGGGTCCGCTGAGTCGCGAGGACGTGGTGGAAAAATCCCAGGTCACTGGCTTCAGCCACGACACGAACATGAGCTCGAACAACGTGAGTTTCTATCGGGTCCGCCTCGAAAACGTGTTGGGTAAGAAAAAGACCGTGGCGGACGGCATCAACAGCTCCACCACGGCCGAGGCGCTCGTGAGGCGCCTCGACGCCTGGCAGAAATCCGGCTGAATCAGTCCGCGGCGGGCGCGTTCTTCTCGAGCCACGCCTTGCGGGCTGTGAGATTCTCCTTCATCTCGCTGACGCGGAAGCGCTCCTTGTCATACTGGTCGTAGAGGCGGAACAAGTCGGCGACATCACCCCGCAGATCCCTGCGGGCGTCGTCGAGCAACTGGCCGATGTCGATGGCTTCGTCCAGGCTCGGCTCGCGGGTCGCTCCGCCGGTGGACATGGCCAGTTCCGCGAGCTGGCTGTTGAGGTTTTCCACCTGCGCGTCGATCTGGCCGAGCTCCTGGGTGTAGAGCTTGCGCGCGGATTCCGAAGGATTGCGGTTGGCCAGCATGTCCTGCAAGGACCGGCGGCGTTGGTCGAGGCGTTCGATGCCTTCCTTGATCGCGGTGGTCACTTCGTCGCGCTGTTTCTTGGTCTGGGTCTTGTCGCGGCGGCTTTGTTTCCATTCCTCACTGATGCGGGTGTTCTCGTGATAGTAGCCGTTCCAATAGTCGCTGCCGCCGTCGGACTCATACTTCTTCACGTCCTCATGAGCGGGGAAGGATTTGCTGAGATCCACGATCTGAGCCACCCGGGTGGCGATGCGCTCGTCAAATTTCCCGAGGTCCCCCAACGCGTTTTCGTCACCCGCTTTCACCCGCTCGGCGATTTCCTTGCGCTTGCCCGCATAGAGGTCGATGGCGCGTCGAAGACCTTGGATTGCGTTGCCTTTGATCTGGGCAATCTTGGTTTTCGAATCTTGGGAATCCCGCAGGTCGGTCAGGAGTTTCACCACCGAGTCGATGCGTTTCTCGATGCGGTCGTCGAGGGTCTTGATGTCCGCCCTGACCTCCGCCAGTCGGGCTTCACGTTGCCCGATCTGGGCTTCCAGATTGACCACGGACGCCTTGCGGGCCGCCATGTCGGTGACCGGTGCCGGAGCGGTTTGGGCGAATGAAGAGGCGGTGAACAAGGCCGCGAAGGTCGCGGAAGCGAGATTTTGGTTCATGGGGCGGGTGGGGTTATTGGTTTTCCTCGATCATTTTCTGCCGGGCTGCCAGATAGGCGTCGAACTCGGCCTCGTTGGCGAAGACACCTACGCCGGGAAGCGCCTTGATGATTTCAAAAACCTCGGTGATCTGCGGCTGCATGTTGATGAAAGACGCCTGCCCACCGCGCTCCTTGAGTTGCTTGCGGACGATGGAAAACACACGCAGGCCGGCGCTGCTGATGAACTTGAGGCCGGCGAGGTCGAACATCAGGTCCTTGCCGCAGCGGGCCATCACCGGGCCCATCTCGCGCTCCAGTTCCGGCGCGGTGGCGGTGTCCAGGCTGCCGATGAGTTTGACGGTGAGCGCTCCCCGGTTCTGGGTGCTCATGTCTTGGAGAATGTGGATTTCGAGTGGCATGATGATTTTCTAATTTGGTTGGTTTAAAGCTGACGCTAGAGGGTCGTTTTCAGAGGGCAAGAGCATTTCAAACGAGCTTCTTGATGAGTCGCAGGACGTTCTCGCCGCCTTCCCGGGTGTGAATCATCTCATCGGTGTATTTCCTCACGAGAAATATCCCCCAGCCACCGGGCGGCTCTTCGTCGTCCGCGATGCCGTCGCCCGGAGGAGCCAGCGTGGGATCGAACTCGGCACCGGAATCTCGCAGCTCGATGATCATCTCGCCGCCAGTGTGGGTGAAGGTCACGTGGAAGATCCGGCTCGGATCGCGGTGCAGCGCGTGGTTGACGATGTTGCTGCCGCACTCCTCGAGCGCGAGCGTCAGCCCGAAGAGGATCTTCGCCGGGATTTCCTTTTCCTCGCCAAACGCCTCCAGCGCCTCCACCGCGCGCATGACCTCCTCCGGCGTGCCGTGAAGTTCCAGCGTCACGGGCGGACCTCCTTCGCTTGAATTTTAAGGGTGAGAATCGCGATGTCGTCCGACTGCGGCGCGCTGTCCGCGAAGGCGTGGACCCTCGCCAGCAAGGCGGCAGTTAGTTCCGACGGCGATTGTCCTGCCAGCGCGGTGGTGTCCGCGAGAAGGCGGTCGTCACCATAACACTCGTCCGTTGGATTGAACGCCTCGCTCACCCCGTCGGTATAAAAAACCAGCGAGTCACCCGGGTGCAGCGTCAATTCCGTGCGCTCGAATTCCAGGCCCGCGTCGAAGCCGAGGGCGGTGCCCAGGTTTTTCACCGCCCAGCACGGCGGCTCGCCCGCACGGATGAGCACCGGGCGGCAGTGGCCGCCGTTGGCGATGGTGAGTTTTCCCGTGTTAGGATCGAACACCGCGCAAATGAAAGTCACGAACATGAACGACGGATTGTCCTCCGACAGCTCGTCATTCAGCCGCGCGAGGATGAGTTCCGGCTCCACGATGTCGCGCGCTAACAAGCGGGCCAGACTGATCGCCCGCACCATGAACATCGAGGCGGGAATGCCCTTGCCCGACACGTCGCCAAGGAAAACCACCAGCCGGTCGGCTGCCGCCGCGCACACGCCGTAAAGATCGCCGCCGACCTCCCGCGCGGGCTCCAGTACCGCGCCGAACTCGACGCCGTACGCCTGCTCCATCGCCGAGAAATCGTGCGGCAGCATGCCCATCTGGATTTCCCGCGCCACCCGCAGTTCGCTGGCGATCTGTTCCTTCACCGCGTCGCTGTAGGCCTTGGCCTTGAGCAGCGAGCGCACGCGGGCCTTCACTTCCAGCATCTCGAACGGCTTGGTCAGATAGTCGTTGCCTCCCGCCTCGAAGCCGCGGGTCTTGTCCCGCACTTCTTCGAGTGATGATAGAAACATGATCGGCACGTCGGCCGTCTCCGGCATCTCGCGCATGCGGCGGCAGACTTCGTAGCCGTCCATGCCGGGCATCATGATGTCGAGCAGCACGAGATCCGGCGGCGTGCGCGTGGCGATTTGCAAGGCCATCTCACCATTCATCGCCAGGCTGAGCTTGTGATCGGATTTCAACCCTTCCACAAGGATGTCGAGATTCGCCTTGGCATCGTCCACGATCAGGACACGGCATTCGGATAGGTTTTTCATGGGGTAGGGAAATCGCCAGATGGGAGGTGAAGCAGACGCACCCACCTCTTCTCGGCGAAAAATGTCATGATCCTTGCGACGGGACAAGCCATTCAATGAAATTGGAACTCCCCCAAACCCGCATCGATGCGGCTTGTTTTCGCCAAGCACGCGCCATAGCCTCCGGGTGCGAAAGGTGGAAATGCCCGCATGAAGATACTTCTCGTCGAGGATGAAAAAAAGATCGCCGCCTTCGTCCGCAAAGGCCTTGAAGCGGCGGGTTTCGTGGTTGATGTGAGCCACCACGGCGACGAGGGATACACGCTGGCCACTACGCGGCCCTACGATGCGCTCATCCTCGATATCATGCTGCCCGGCCGCGACGGACTGAGCATCTTGAAAAACCTCCGCGAGCGAAAAATGGCCGTTCCTGTAATCCTTCTTACCGCCCGCAGCGAGCTCAACGAACGCCTCGAAGGCCTCAACCTCGGAGCCGACGATTACCTGACCAAGCCGTTTTTCATCGAGGAGCTCATCGCCCGGCTGCACGTGGTGACGCGCCGCGCCGCCGGGACCGGCCAAAGCATGATCCGCGTGGCGGACCTCACCATCAACCTGCTCACCCGCGAGGTCTCGCGCGGTGACCGGGTCATCGAGCTAACCGCCCGCGAGTTCCAGCTGCTGGAACATCTGGCCCGCGCGCCGGGCCGCGTGCTCAGCCGCGCGCAGATCTGCGAACGGGTGTGGAATTATGATTTCGATCCCGGAACCAATCTGGTGGATGTCTATATCCAGCGCCTCCGCAAGAAGATCGATGCCGGGGACGAACCCAAACTCATCGAGACGATCCGCGGCGTCGGCTACCGGATGCACAAGGATGCCTGAGCCATGAAAAAGCCGTCGTTCCGATTCAAGATCGCATTCCTATCAGCCGCAATCGCGGGCGCGGTGTTGGTCATGTTCGGCCTGTTGGCGCTGTGGGTGATCGCCCGTCAGAAAACCGCGACGCTGGACACCCGAATCCGTTCGCTCGGCGGCCGCCAGCCGGGCTGGCTCGCGCAGCAGCGGGATTTCCAACGGTTCGAGGAAAACCTGTCGTTTGTTTTCGGCGATGGCAGTCCCTTCATCCTGCAAGTGCGCGCACCCGACGGCACGCTCCTGCAC
>JBEDKU010000711.1:0-3575 GCA_041172045.1 Verrucomicrobiota bacterium
CGCCGGCACGGCACGCACGGTGACCCTCGGCACCGTGAATGTCGGCACTCTCAATGTCAGATCCAACTCCTACATCTTCGGCTCTGCGGTGAACAGCGGAAGCATGACATTCTCCAACGGAATCATTGATATCGGCGGTCCAAGTGCGAATACGATCAACAGCGTGGCCATTCGATCCAATCTGATCGGGTCCTTAACGATCAACTCGACGAATAACACTCAGGCGAGTGGCACCGCCCTTGCCACCATCAGTGGCACCAACACCGGGTTGACGTCTTTCACCCTGAATCTAAACAACGCTGACAGCAACGTTTTCATCGATACCAGCGTGGCCGCGCTGGGTGCGGCAGGCTCGACGGTCAAACTCACCAAAGGGATCCTTGTGCTGAACGCCAGCTCCACCCTCAGCTACAACGCATGGAACACCGAGTTTGCCGGTGGTATCTTACGCAGCCGTGGGAATAACGCCGGAAATGCCGCGATCTACAATGGCAACGGCACACTGACGGCCAATTCGGCAATCGCCTCGCTCACCACCAACAATCTCACTTATGCGGGAACGATGGATCTCGGCAATACAGGTAAGACCCTGACCGTTGCTCCCGGGCTTGGCGGCTTCATCGATTTCACCAACACGATTTCAAACACCGGAAACATTCTAATCAATTCCAACGCCGCGGGGGTCGCCACGGGAACCGTGAGGCTCAGCGCCGCCAACACTTTCTCCGGCTCCGCCACCACCACCCAGAACCTCGGCACCCTTGCATTGAACCACGTCAATGCCCTGCAAAACGCCACGCTCGACACCGCCACATCCGGCACCCAGGCCGTGACCTTCACCGCCGCTGGAACCAACACTTATAACATCGGCGCACTCACCGGCTCGGACACCCTCGCCATCGGCGCAAACACCATCTCCGTCGGCACCAAGGCCGTGGACACCACCTTTGCCGCCGATATCAGTGGTGCAAGCGGCGGACTGACCAAGATCGGCGCCAACAAACTCACTCTCACCGCCGGCACCAGCTTTACCGGCACCACCAGCGTCACCGGCGGCACCCTCGCCCTCAGCGGCTCCGGCACGGTCAACGGCTCCAGCGGCATCTCCATCAACGGCAGCACCGCCACACTCCTTCACACCGGCAGCACGGCCATTTCTCCGGTGGTCACCCTCACCAACGGCACCCTCACCGGCAGCGGCACGGTCAACTCCGTGAACGTCGGAGCCGGCACCGGTGGCATCATCACCAACAACAACGGAGCCTCCGGAGCCGCACTCACCATTGGCTCACTCACACTGGCGGGCGCGGCAAACATCAACCTCTTCAGCAGCACCACCGCTGCCGACCTGGTGGTCACCAACCTCACCAACAACTCCGCCGCCAACGCCGTCACCATCACGGCTAACAATGCTGGAGGCTGGACCAACGGATCCACCTACAACCTCATCGGCTACACCACGCTCGGTGGCAGCGGCGGCAACAACTTCGCCCACACAGTCAACAATCTTTCGGCCCGTCAGACCCCCACGTGGGGCGACAGCGGTTCGGCCATCACCCTCGCCATCAACGGGGACAATCCGCGCTGGATGGGAGACGGCGATGGCAAATGGAACCCCGCATCCGCCAACAACTGGAAGCTCGTCACCGGCGGCAGCTACACCACCTTCCTCGCCACGGACGACGTGCTCTTCGACGACGACGCCACCGGCACGTCAAGCATCGACATCGACGCCGCCAACGTCGCGCCGAATTCCACCACTTTCAGCAACACCGCCGCCAAGAGCTATACCCTTGGGAGCGCCGGCGGCTTCGGAATTTCATCAGGCAGCCTGATCAAGAACAACGATGGAAGCGTGACCATCAGCACCAATAACACCTATTCCGGCCCCACCACGCTCAACGCGGGAACCGTCACGCTTTCCGGCAGTGGAACGCTCGGCACAGGTTCCTCGCTCACCATGAACGGCGGTCAACTGGACCTTGGAAATGCCAGCCGAACCGCTGGCGCCGTTTCCATCACCGCCCCGGCGGCAAGTGGTGGCACCCTTCTCAACGGAAGCCTAACCGGAACTTCCTACTCGGTAGCCAACTCCAGCGGAAACGTCGGAATTTCCGCCAATCTGCTCGCGAACGGAGCGGCAGGCTTCACCAAGTCGGGCGCGGGAACAACCACCCTCTCGGGAGCAAACACTTGGACCGGAACAACGGCGATCAACGCCGGTTCCCTCGTCTTGAGCGGTTCGGGGACCTTGGGAAATGGTGCCGCCCTCGCCCTAGGGGGTGGATCGCTGGACTTGGGAACCTTGAGCCGCAGCGTCGGTGCGGTGTCCGTCACAGCCCCGGCGGCTAGCGGTGACACGATCAGCAACGGCAGCCTCACCGGCACTTCCTACGCCGCAAGCAATTCCAGCGGCAACGCCGTCATTTCCGCCAACCTGCTGGCCAATGGTGCGGCGGGATTCACCATGTCCGGAGCGGGTACGGTCACCCTGTCCGGCGCGAATACTTACACGGGCAACACCGCAATCAGCGCAGGCACCCTGAAAGCAGGAAGCACCACCGCCTTCAACAATACCAATGCTCTCAGCATGAGCGGCAGCGGATCGCTCGACCTCGGAGGCAACAACGCGTCATTCACAAACATCCTAGCCAGTGCGGGCACCAATACCATCACCACCACGGGCGCGGGCTCCGGCACCGATACGCTGACGCTTTCCGCCTTCAGCGTGGATGCAGGGACCGGAGCTCTCCTGACCGACAACGGCACACGCAAGCTGCAAGTGAGTTTCACCTCAGGCGGAACGGGTTCGTGGCAGGCGACCACGAACGTCAACAACACCTACTCCGGAGGCCTCGTGCTTGGCGGATCCATGCGGATTTCGGTCCTTGCGGGCACGGTAGGTTCGCCGGGCGCCATCACGAATGGAGCTTTCGGCAAGGGCTCCATCACCGTGAATGATTCCAGCCAGATCTGGTTCGCCGTTTCAAACCGCACGCTGGTCAATGATGTCATTGTCAACGGCAACGCAGGCAATGGGAATCGCCCGGGAACCTTCCGGATCGGTACCAACGCCGCCGCGCTAACCGGACTGGTGATCTCCGGCAACATCAACGCCAACCTGGCGGATGCCCACCTAGGCAGCGACTCCACCGCCGATGGCACCACCCTGTTGCTGAGCGGAAAACTGACTGGTAACGGTGGATTCAGGTTCTTCCAATCCTCAAACGCTTTCAAGTGGACCGCCACTCTCAACAACGCCACGGGCAACCCCAACGATTACGCCGGAGCCACCACCATCAACAGCGCCCAAACGACACTCGCTTTGGGTGCGGACGATCAAATCCCTAACGGAGTCGGCAAAGGGAATGTCGTCCTGACTTCCGGCACCCTCGATCTGGCAGGTTTCAGCGAAACCATCAACGGTCTCAGCGGCGCGGGAACCGTGGACAACGTGGCCACGGGCACAAGCAACACCCTCACCCTCGGCGACACTAACAGCACCGGAAACACCTACAGCGGTCTGATCAAAAACACCGCCTGTTCGCTATCCCTAACCAAGATTGGCATCGGCA
>JBEDKU010000712.1:0-12057 GCA_041172045.1 Verrucomicrobiota bacterium
TCCAGACGAGGAGATTGGAAGTGGCGGGGGTGTCGAAGGTCGCGCCGCCAGCGCCGATGGTCACGCCGCGGTCGGTCACCGACTGCGTCCCGGTGAAACGCAGCGTGCCGCCATTGATCGACAGGTTGGAGGCGGCGGTGGTGGCCGCGCCCAGCCCGCCGGGGGCTCCGGCTTCCGACACGGTCGCGACGGCCAGCACGCCGCCGGTGATGCTGACCGGGCCGGTGAAATCGTTGCTGGTGTTGATCGTCAGCGTGCCGGTGCCGGATTTGGTCAGGCCCATGGTGCCGCTGAGATAGCCGGATCCGGCGAAGGTGTAGCTCGAGCTGGAATTGACGGTCACCGACGCCGGCAGCATCGCATCTCCCAAGGTGGCGGTGGCCGCCGCCGTGCCGGTGTTGTCGAAGGTCACCGCGTCACCGGTCACGAAGACATCCGCCACGCCGGATTTCAGCCAGTTGGCGGTGGTCGCCAGATTCCAGGTGCCGTTGGTACCCGCCCAGGTGATCGCGCCGGGTGCACGCATCGGGTTGACGACGAGATTGACCGATCCCGCGCCGGCGGTGATGGAATACGGCACGCCGGCGAGGCCGCGGACCGTTAAATTTGCCGTGCCACCGGTGAGCGTGCCGGTGTAGGTGATGAGCGTGTAGGTGCCGGCGGCGAGCGTTCCGGAGGTGGGGTTGATCTGGAGGATGTTGGTGCCGCTGAGGCTCAGGTTGCCTTGGACCGCGATGAGGTCGTTGGAACCGCCGGGCGAGTTGGATAGGTCGAGGCGGTTGTAGGCGTCGGTTTCCGACAAGCTGCCGGAAATGGTGAGCGTGCCGATGCTGTTCGTGCCATTGCCGGGGGAAACCGAGCCGCGCGGTTGGATGACGGCTCCGTTGCCGACCGTGCCCGTGCCGGAAATCGCGCCGTCCAGCCACACGCCGCCGCGGACGGTGACGGGGCTGTTGGTCAGCGAGCCGTTGACGACGAGCGCACCCTCGGCGATGAGCGTGGCTCCGGTGTAAACGTGCGTGCCGGTCAGGGTGAGCGCTCCGCCGCCGGACTTGGTGAGCTTCATCGGACCGCTGAGCACGCCGCTGCCACTGAAGGTGTAGGGCTTTGGAGTGTTCACCCTGACGGAAGCGGGAGTGAGGGTGCCGGTCAGGTCCACCACGACGTTGTTGGAGCCGGTGATGTCGAAGAGGACGGTTTGTCCGTCGGCGTAGGTTGAAGGCGTGTTGAAGGTGCCGCTTTGAAACCAAGATTGGCTCCAATTCGGCGTGCTGGCGTCCCAAACGTTGGAAACGCCGTCTCCTTTCCAGACGAGGCTCGCATCGGAAACCAGCGGCGGAGCGGGCGGCTGCATGCCGGTGCCGAGGTAGTAGTCGGTGAAATTGGACTGATAGTAGCCCTTGGTGGTCGCCTGCATGCGATAGGCGGCGTTTTGCATGAGGCAGTTGAGGCGGCTGGTGGCGACGTTCTTCGTCGTGTAAATCCGCAGCTCGTTATAGTCGTTCGCGATCTGGATGCTCTCCTCGCGCCAGTCGCCGAACAGGTCCGCGATGATGCCCGGCCTACCGCCGTAAGCCTGGTGCGAGGACACCGCCGCGGAGCCGCCTGCCGAGATGAATGAATCCGCGTAGAGGGAAAACTGGCGGGCATTCGTACCGTCGGGATAGGTGGCGTTGACCACCCACTTGTCGATGGTGGGGCTGGTCAACGGGCCGTTTGCCCCGCTCATGAACTCGCGCAGATAATCCGCATCCCACCAGATGCCGAGCGTGGGAAAAACAGGTTGGCCGGTCGGCTGGCTGATGAGGTTACCCTTGGCCCCCCACATTCCCGGCTGGGTGGAGAACATTTCCATGCCGAGGTGGTTCTGGTTGAAATCCCCGGCGTCACCGCGCCCGACGTCCACCACGTTCGAGTTATATTGCCGGCGAATCATCTTCCCGGTTCCGGATTCATAGTAAGCCGTGGACAACAGCGAGGTGTTGTTTTGCTGAATGATGAAAGTCTCCATGCCGGGGCGATCGGGATCCATATCCGAGATGTGAAACCGGTCGCCGTGATGGAGCTCGGTGTTGTCAAAGAGCATCGTGCCGTCGTCATCGATCGTGAAGCCGAGATCGCAAATCTCGTCCTTGCCGTCGTGATCCACGTCCGCCACGCGGATCTGGTGGCCCTCCCCGCCCCAGAGCGGGCTGGTCCAGCGAACCGTCAGCGCGCCGTCGCGATAGTCGAAGGCGTTGAACACGCGGTAAAAATTGCCGGTCCCGGCGTCGTCGCGGTTGTAGCCGTAGAAAACGACGCTCGGCCTGACTCCATCCAGATAAGCGATGGCACATTTGCTGGTGAGCGTGCCGTAAACCGCCCATGGATTCGGCAGGGTGGTCCGCGCCATTTCGGCTCCGCTCAGGCCATTGATGACTGATACGAATTGCGTCGTGTCATTTCCCGCCGTGATGGTCGCGACCTGCGTGCCGCTGGCGTTGGTCACGGTGACGCCGTTCGCCGTGCGGACGAGCACCTCGGATTTTCCGTCACCATCCATGTCGTAAACCGTCACATTGTCCGTGTCGCCGATGCTGATGGCGGAAGAGCCAGGCTCGTAGGCGTATTGGTTCACGCTGTTGGGCCCCATGTCCATCTGCCAGAGGAAAGTGCCGTCGCGCTTGTAGGCTTGAAGATACTGGTTCGCCGCCGTCGTCGTGGACAGGCGGTCCACGAGATAATCGTATTCGCCATCGCCATCGAAGTCGCCGACCCAGACGAACTTCACGTCGTAAGGCGCGTAAGCTCCGCCGGTCACCGGCTGAAGCGGCAGCGGGACAAACTGCTTGGTCAAGGCAGCCGCCGGGACGGTGTACGACGGACTGGCCGCCTGCTCCACGCCGCCGATGACAGGCCTAACATCGTAAGAAACCGGAAAGCTCGCCAGGTTCGTCGAACCCACCGTAGTGTCCGTGAAATCCGTGGTGGCCATAAGCGGCGAGGCGTTCAACTTCGTGGCGCCGCCGCCGTTGATTGAGCGATAGACATTGAAGGTGACATCATCGGGATCGGTGGCGAGCAGCCGCCAACCGAGATAGGTCTGGGAGGTGCTGGTTTTCTGGACGACAAGACCGCGGCCGAGCTTTTCCATCTGCCGCTGCGCGAAAGCGGTCCCGCTAAGGAGCAAGCCCGCGACGACGACCAGGGAGAATTTGAAAATTGGGTTTTTCATCATAGGCGGATCGCCAGACAGCCCGACGGTCTGGCAGTATCGGCCTTCGTGGTTATCTTTGTCCATAACCTGAGCGGGTTACCGCGACCACGACCGGGCTTGTGGCGGATCAGGAACCGCTCCATTCTTGGGAAATGCGCAAACGCCAACTGCTACTCATCCCGATCCTCGCCAGCGGCGCGGCGGGGGGCTGGTGGTGCCGCGAGCCGCTGGCCGGGCTGTGGCGGACCACCACCGGCGGCGCGGAGCTGGTCCTGCGGGAAAAACTCCAGCCCGATCCCAAGACCTACGCCGTGCTCACCAAGGATCTGGAGCGCTGGCGCAAGGACCTCGCCGCCCGCCACCAAAAGGCGAAATCCGCTACCGCGCGCACCGCCGTGGAGGCCGACGCGCGCGCGGTGCTGGAGCAGGCGCTGCCCGCGATGATGCGCTGCTGGCTCGGCACGCCTTGGAATTTCAATGGTACCGCGAAAGGCCCCGGCGCGGGGAAAATCGCCTGCGGGTATTTCGTGGCCACCGTGCTGAAAGACGCCGGCTTCCGGGTGGATCGCTACCAACTCGCGCAGCAGGCGTCGGAAAACATCCTGCGCAGCTTTTTGCCGAAGGAGTCGTGCGATCTCAGCGTCGGGAAGGACTACCAAGCCTTCGCCTCCGATGCGGAAAAACGCGAACCCGGCGTTTACCTCGTCGGGCTGGACACGCATGTCGCGTTCCTCGTCGTCGGCGATGAGGGATTCCGTTTCATCCATTCCTCCGGCTCACAGCCATGGTGCGTGGTCGAAGAAAACCGCGCGGATGCCGGCGTGCTCCAGCGCTCGAAGTGGCGGATGCTGGGAAATCTCACGGCGGATCCCGGCGCGCTCCGACGCTGGCTCAAGGCGGAGAAAATCGTGGTGCGGGGAGCCTGAATCCCGATCCGGACGTTCCGCCTTGCGTCATCGCGGCGGATCGCGTTTCTTCCCGGCCGCATGTCTTCACTCCCAACCGCTGACCTCCTGGCGCTCGACACAGCTGCTTTAAAAAGCCGCTTGTCGAAACTCAGGAGGTATCTTTGACGTCCCGACCCTCGAAAACGAAATCAACACTCTGGAGGAAGCCATGGGCGCTCCCGAGTTCTGGAACGACTCGGACAAGGCGAAATCCATCAGCTCCAAGGCCGCCGGACTGAAGAAGAAACTCGAAAGTTTCCTCAAGCTGGAATCCCGCGTGGCGGACATCGATGAAGGCGTCTCGCTCGCCAAGGAATACGACGATGCCGATCTCGCCCGCGAGGCGATCGCCAACGCCAAGGGCCTCGAAGACGACATCCGCGCTTACGAGCTGCTGACGTTGCTCGACCAGCCGAGTGACATTTCCCCGTGTTTCCTCGTCATTTCCGCCGGTGCGGGCGGCACCGAAGCGTGCGATTGGGCGCAAATGCTCCACCGCATGTACACCCGCTGGGCCGAGCGCAAGGGCTACACCGTCGAGACGCTCGACTGGCAGGACGGCGATGAAGCCGGACTGCGCACCGCCACTTTGAAAATCACCGGCGACCACGCCTACGGATTCCTCAAAAACGAGCGCGGCGTGCACCGGCTCGTCCGGATTTCCCCGTTCGACTCGAACGCGAAACGCCACACGTCGTTCGCCTCCATCGACGCGACGCCGGAAGTCTCCAAGGAGATCAAAATCGAGATCAACGAGAAGGACATCGAGATCACCACCACCCGTTCCGGCGGCAAGGGCGGTCAGAACGTCAACAAGGTGGAAACCGCCGTCATCCTGCGCCATTTGCCGACCGGTATTCTCATCCGCTCGACCGCCGCGCGGACGCAGGGCGCGAACCGCGAACTCGCGTTCGATATTCTCAAGGCCAAGCTCTACACGATCGAGGAGGACAAACAAAAAGCCGAAGCCGACCGCGCCTACGGCGAAAAGGGCGACGTCTCGTGGGGCAACCAGATCCGTTCCTACGTGTTCCAGCCTTACCAGAAAGTCCTCGACCTCCGCACCGGCCAGGAATCCGGCAGCATCCAGGAAGTCATGGACGGTGATCTCGACCCGTTCATCGAAGCCAAGCTCCGCGGTAAGGTCCGGGTCAAGGGCGCGAAGGACGAGGAGGATTGAGGCCGGGTTTGGAAGTTGCGACCTTGGCGAAATCTCATTAACTTGCGGGCATGACCGCTTTGGAACATCCCGCTCCTGTCTCCGTTGAGGACTATCTCGCCGGCGAGGAAACCAGCGATGTGAAACACGAGTATCTCGGTGGAACCGTCCACGCGATGGCTGGCGCGACGAATCAACACAATGTGATCGCTTCAAATTCGATCATTTCCCTAGGAGGTCACCTGCGCGGCAAACCCTGCCAAGCGCTGAACAGCGACGTCAAAGTCCGCATCGAATTCCCCGACCACACCCGCTTCTACTACCCGGACGCCATGGTCGTCTGCCAACCGAACCCGCCCACCGACCATTTCCAAGACCAACCCGTCGTCGTCATCGAAGTCCTCAGCGACTCGACCCGCCGCGCGGATCTGGGCGAAAAGCGCGATGCCTACCTGATGCTCCCGTCGCTGAAAGTCCTGATGTTCGTGGAGCCGGAAAAACCGTCCGTCAGCCTGCACCGCAGGAAATCCGGCGGCGGATTCGCCATCGAGCACCACGTCGGCCTGGACGCGGTGATTCCCCTTCCGGAAATCGACGCGTCATTGGCGCTGGCCGATCTCTATGATCGTGTGACGTTCGCTTGAGAGGCACCGTGGTGGCGAATTCCATCCGCCACGGAGTCAGGGCTTCGGCATCGGTTCCGTCACGGGGATTTCGCCGCGCAGCATCTTGGCGCCGGCGCCGGTGAGTTTCAGATAGTGGTCGGGCGGCAGGCCTTCGTAGGTGAGAAATTTCGAGGCCCCGGCCAGCGGCACGTCGTTGGTGCATTTGAAAATGGCCGTGCCCTCGTCCACTTCGTCGAACATCGCGGTGTAGAGCATGGTCGCGCCGGCGGCTTTCGCGGCGGCGAATTGCGACCAGAGGAATCGTCCCTCAAGCCGTGGGATTTCATCGAACGATTTCCCCTTCATGTTGAACCAACTGAAGCCGGGAAAGACGACGGGGAGGTAATCGAGCTTCTCTCCGGCGCACCAGGCGAGGTCCGGTTTCAGGATTGTTTCCCCATGCTGGGCGACTTCCGCCGGGTTCCGGTAGCGACCGACGGTCCACGGGCTGATGACATCGGCGAGTTTCAGAATGTCATGCAACGCCGGATCGTGGATGGAATCTCGGTCCAGCGTGCGCCATCCGGTCGGCACGCCGAGCATCACGGTGCAGCCGTCGCGTTTGAGGAATTCCACCAGTTCGCGGCACTCGGCGAGGGTGTAGGCACGACCGTCGTTGAAGCCGACACCCCAGACGGCGACGAGCGGCTTGCCGCGGTGGCGCAGATAGGCGGGGTCGTCGGTGAGATGCATTTCCGTGCGGAGGGTCTGCCAGTCGTCCATGACTTCGCGGATCCGATTCGCGCCGAGGCCGCTGAGATCATACATGACGGCGTAGGCACGGCCTTGGCGGTTCGCGCCCTCGCGGCAATGGCCCAGCACCTTGTCAGAGGCCCGCCGCACGTCCGGGGCGCGGAGGCTGGAGATGAACCGCTGGACGAACACGCCATCAATCCCGCAATCGCGCATCCATTTGAAATGACGCAGCACAGTCGCCTTGTTGGACGAGCTGAAAATCTCGGCGGGCCGCCCGTCGGCGTGGTAAAATTGGGTCGGATAGCGCTCGTCCCGGCCGAGTTCGGAAACATCGGGCCAAAGGTCGACTTTCACGTTGCCGGGGGCAGGTGTGTCGCCGTGGCGGGTCCAGTGACGGAAACCGAGGTTGCCGCCGTCGCCCTCCGCATTGAACCACCCCTGATAGCCGCACATCATTTTCCCCGTGAGGGTGGTCGTGTCCACGCCGCGCTCGGACGGGCCGGTGTAGGGGTGGAGCACGGCGGACTCCTCCGCGTGAAGCGGCGCGGCGACGAAGAGCGCGAGGACGGCCGCGCTGGCGGCAATGCCCGGACTCGGCCGCATTTTGGGAGGTAGGGAGGTCTTTTTCATCGTGGCAGCAGGAGGATCCTGAAGCAAAAATCCGCAGCCTCCATGGTAAACGCTCATCCCCAGCGGCTTGCCCATTCCGCGGGGAGGCGCGCGGGTTTGCCCTCCGGCATCTGGACGAGGGCGAGCGATTGGCGGGCGGTGACGAGCAGCGCCCCGTCGGACTCGCGGATCATTTCAAAGGCGCACCAGAAACGGGCGCGGGAAATCTCGGCGAGCCGGCCGCGGATGACCAGCCAATCGCCGAGCCGGGCGGGGCGCTTGTAGTCGATCTCGGTGCGGGTGACCACGGGGTAGAGGTGGGTTTCCGACATGGTGCGGAGGTCCATGCCCATCCGCGCGGCGAGGCGGGTGCGGCAGGTTTCGATCATCCGGAGGTAGGCGATGTTGTGGACGACCTGGCCGCAGTCGGTGTCGAAAAACATGACCTCTTCACGGGTTTCGAAAGTGGGGATGGCGTCGGGCATGCGGGGATTTAGGCGTGCCGGCGGATATTCTGCAATGTTCGCTTGTGAGGGGGCGTAGGATCCGCTTGGTTTTAAGCGAATGAGTTCAGGGAAATTTCATGGGTGGCGGATCGCAGGCATGTGGGCGATCACGGCCATGACTCTGGTCGCGGGAAACTTCGCGGCACCGGCGGAAGGACCGGTCGCCTTCCGGCGCGACCGGCTGCCGCTCGATGCGGACACGATGACGACACTCTCGCGGCAATTGGTGACGCTCGCCCAAGGGTTGGATGCCGCTACCGCGATCAAGCGCCGGGCCGCCGCCCAAATGCTGGCTCTTGCAACAGCGCTGGATCCCGGAAACGGCAAGGCGCGCGAAGTGCTTGCGGGATATCAAAAGGGCCGCCACCCGTCCGCCCCGGATGTCGGGCAACTCGAAAAAACCCGCGAGCGGGTGTGGCAGGACATCGCGTGGCTGGAGACCGCGGAGGCCGGCGGCGAGGGCCAAGCGCTCGCCGCCGGCCTGACCGATGTGCTGGTTGTTTCCGATCCACAAAATTCCAAGGCGCAATCCTTGGCCGCCGCCGGAGAGCGCGGTGCGTGGCAAGGCTGGATTCCGGCTCTCGCCGCCTACGAGCCGACCGCCGTGGCGGAGGCGACGCCCGCCGATGGGCCGGTGATTGAAAAAAACCCGGCCACCACCTCGGAAATCCTTCTCAGGCGGGCGCAGATTTCCACCGTCATCTGGAAGCGGGTCGCCAAATCCGGCGTGGTGAAATGGTCGCAGGGCACCGCGCCACTGCAGATGGTCGCCAGCAAACGCCCGGAGTCGGAGGATGGGCCGCAGCCGTTTTCCATCAACGTCGGTTTCTCGACGGAAAATGACGGTTTCCGCGAAATGAACACCATGTTGCTGGCACTTCTTCAAAAACAATACCCCACCCTTCCGGCCGATGTCCGGGTCTCCATCGGCAGCCCCGGCCTCATGGTGCCGGTGGAACCACCCCGGCGACAGTCGATCAGCGCGGCGGCGGCGGTGCTGGCGCATGCGGCGATTTCCGGTCGCGAGCCCGACGCCACGATTCTCGGCGTGGTGGATGAGTCCGGCGCTTACAAGCTGTCCGTCGGGTTCTGGAGCCAACTCCAGGCGCTTGGCAGCGGAAATGGCGGACGCCTGATCCTTCCCGCCGCCGCCGCGGAATATCTGCCATCGATGCTGGCTCTGGAAAGGCCGGAGTTGTTTCTCGAATACGAGGTCCTGCTCGCCGCGGATCTGCCGGAATTGCTCCGCCTGTCGGCCAAGTCACCCGACGAAGCGAGGGAAAAAGCGATGGCCAAATTCCGGGAAATCCGCGAGAAGGCCCCCCTTCAAGCCATCGGCCAATACGTCGCCAACATCTATGTCCGCAAGCGCCTGGTGGAAATCGTCCAGGAAGCGCCCTATCATGCGTCCGCCAAAATGCTGGCGATCCAGGGAGCGGGCAATCGGCCGGCGTTCATTCCCCGCATGATTCTCGCGGCCGAACTCCGGCGCGCCATCGAGCCGATGGAATGGCTGGTGAAAACCAGTGAGGAAGCATTCGACTTCAGCGAAGTGGGCCGCCTCGGGACCACCGGCGAAGTCTGCCGGGCGCAAGTGGACGGACTTGCCCGCTACGCCGACAAAGAAGGCCGGATCCTGCTGGGACAGGTGCAGGACATGATCGGCGGCATTCGAATCCTGGAACGCGCCGCCAGAGGGCGCGGGGAACAAGGTGAGGTGCAGGCCGCAATCCTGACCGCGCACGCCACGCTGATCGGCGCCTATCAAAGCGTCGCCGCGGAACTCGCCGCCGCGACCGGCGAAGAGCTCCCCGTCTCGCCGCCGTGAGATGACTGGCGGGTTAAGGCAAGGGAGGAGGAGACCGACCGATTGCTTTCGGGCCGGTAATCCCGGGGACGCGATGGTGCTCAAAACGGACAACTCCGCAACCACCCGCTCGATCCCCGCCAACCGTTCTGGCACGGTATGGCCCCGGACGTGAAATGGCCGAAGTGAGGGAGCAAAGTAGTCGAGGACTTCAGTCCGATCTTCCCGGACTAACAGCGCCCTGAAGTCCTGGACTACTTTTTGAAAAAATTCCCCTTTTTCGGATTGCCACGCGGGAATGTCGCCCCTAGTTTCCGCCTCCCGCGATCTTTAACCTCAATCCGAGATGTCCAAGCACAACAGCCTCAAGTCCAGCGCCACCGTCGGCGGCAAACGTTCCGTTCTCAAGCGCTTCGAGCGCGTCAAACTCCTCAAGGAGCGCGGCGAATGGAAAGCCGGCAGGTCCCCTGTCGGACTTCCGAAGACCAAGCACGAGGGTTAATCCCCTGGCTTTCAACCCTTTCTAAAACGCGCGGATCCCACCGGGTTCGCGCCTTTTGTATTTATTCCCATGGCAACCAACGACGGCACCCGCCTCAACAAATACCTCGCGTCCTGCGCCGTGGGCTCCCGCCGCGCCTGCGATGAACTGATCAAGGCCGGCCGCGTGGAGGTGAACGGCACGCCGTGCGTCAACATGGGAACCCGCATCATTCCCGGCGACCACGTGAAGGTGGACGGCAAGCGGGTGGCCCAGCGGGAGACGATGATCGTCGCCTTCCACAAGCCACGCGGCTTCGTCTGCACCCGCGAGGACGAACTCGGACGGGACACGATTTACTCGATGCTGCCAGCCTCACTGCACTCGCTGCACCACGTCGGACGGTTGGACATGGACTCCGAAGGCCTGCTGATTTTAACCAACGACGGCGATCTTTCGCAGCAGTTGATGCACCCGTCGAAGTCGATCGAGAAGGAATACCTCGTCACGTCGCACCAGGCGTTTGAAAACGCCCATCTCGACCAATTCCTCGAAGGCGTTTACACGACCGAGGGGAAATTGAAGGCGAAATCCATCGAACGCCTCTCGTCCCGCCGCCTCAAGGTGGTGCTCGATCACGGCGCGAAACGCCAGATCCGGGTGATGTTCGACACGCTCGGCTATCAGGTGACCAAGCTGCTGCGCGTGCGCATCGGCGCGCTGTGGCTCGGCGACCTGGAACCGGGCGCTTGGGCGGCCTTGAACTCGGTGGAAATCCAGATGCTGCTGGGAAATCCCAAGCCCGAGAAAAAACGCGGAAGTTCGCGGGATGGATCGAGGTGACTAGCGCTTCACCTCGCCACTTTGGCCGAACTCGATGGGACCTTTGCCGGTTTTCCCCCATCCGAGATTGCGGACGTCCTCGGCTTTGACCGGTTTGGGCGCGATGAAGACGACCAGACGCATGCCGTCGGTGATGTAGGGATCGCCGGTGAGGTTGGTGCGCGGATGCTCGCGGAACGAAGGTTCGGACGCGCGGACGAAGCCGAAACTCCCGACGCGGAAACGAAACAACAGGCTTTCCAACAGAAATTGCCGCGCCTCGTCCACCATCGGATCGATCACGTGGGTGGTGAGCGTGGGCGAACTCCGGGTCAGCTTGATGCCGACGTCCCGGCTGACCTGGCCGACCCAGACCGGGCGTCCTTCCACGGTGTAGGGAGCGAGCCAGAGGCGCATGTGGTTGCGCTGGGAGAGATTGGCGCGCGATCGCTGAAACGCCAGATCCTGCGGCCGCCCGAAGCAGTAGAGCGAACTAACCGGCGCGTTCAGGTAGGGTTGTCCGTTCAGCGCGGCTCCGATCATGCGGCGCACCGTGAGGGAGTCGATGCGATGGGTGAAGGACCAGCCGCATTCGGAGAGCGCCGCCATCACCTGCGAGGGTTCGCCGACGAGCACGATGTTGAGGGGATCGCCGGAGGCCGTGCCCTTGGCATTGGTCACCGTGGCGGGGAGTCGCTCAAGGCAGGTGCGCAATTGATTGCGGCTCAGGTTGGCGGGTTTTTGACGCGCATCAATCGCCGCCGGGTCCATTTTTTCGAAATCGAAGTGGCCGTCCGGCGTGCGCAGCGGGAATCCGAAGCGCCGGACATGGCCGTTGCCATTGAGGGTGACTTCGACGAAGCGCCCACCTTCGGTGCGGGGGATCAGGATATGGCCTTCGTAGGTTTTTCCAGCTTCCAGGCGCGAGCGCATGGCGAGGTCGCGGAACCGCTGCTGCATCGTGCCGAATCCCGCACCGGCCCACCGGCGGCGGAAAAGATAGGCCGCCTCGTCCGCAGTGAAATAGTCCGGATCGAGATGGGCGGTGAGCAGCCAGTTTTCATCGGGTGTTTTGTTAGCGACCCGCAGCCAGACGGCCTGCAGTCCTTTTTTGGCGAGATTCACGCCGTAGCGTTGGCGGGCTTCCTCGTCCGGCAGCAGGCACGCGG
>JBEDKU010000713.1:0-3228 GCA_041172045.1 Verrucomicrobiota bacterium
CTTACAATGAGAAGGACGCCGCCGCCATCGCCGCGCTGTTCACGGAGAATGGCGAGATCACCGATCTCGAAGCGCAGGACGTCACCAGCGGTCGCGAGGAGATCAAGGCGCACTACGACGAGATTTTCGCGGACAAGGACAGTGCCGCCGTCGCGCTGGAGGTGGATTCCGTTCGTCTTGTCGGGCCGGATCTGGCGATCGAGGACGGCACGGTTCATTTCACCTTTCCGGGGGATGATTTTCCCGCGCGTTCCAAGACTTACACCGCTGTCCTTCGGAAAAACGAAGGCGGAGTCTGGCAGATTGCCAGCACCCGGAGCCTGCAGGATGTCACTGGCACCGCCGGCCATCTTGCCGAGCTTGCCAACCAGTTGAAAGGAGACTGGACCAGCCAGAAGGAAGAGACCCGCTACGACCTCGCCATCGGTTGGGACGATTCCGGTCAATACGTGACCGGCGAGCTGCTCGTCACCAAGGCGGACGCCAAGCCGCTCAGGTCCACCCTCCGCTTCGGCTGGGACACGGTGCACAAAACCATTTCCTGTTGGACCTTCGACGACGCCGGCGGATTCGCCAAGGCGGACTGGACTCCGGTCGGGGATGTCTGGCAGGTCCGCACCGAAGGCGCCACGGCCCAGGGCGAGTCCATGAGTGCGAACCAGAGCCTCGCCTTTGATGGCAAGGAGGCTTTCATCTGGGCTGGCAAGGACCGCCTGATCAATGGCGAAGATCAGCCCGAGTCCAAGTTGCGCTTCGTGCGCCAGAGTCCCGAACCCCAAGCCGACGCGGATGCGGAGTGACCACCCCCTGAATTCATCAAGCCATGAAACCGATCATCACATTGTTGTCCGTCCTGCTGGGACTTTCATTGTTCGCTCCACCGCTTGATGCCCGTGGCGAGGCCCGCCACAGTGGCGGCGGAGGAGGCGGCGGGGCGCGCAAGGCCTCCGCGCCAGCCCGTAGTCCGGCCACCGGTTCGCGGGTCCAGCGCCCCACTCCCAGACCGGCGGCCAGGCCGGCCTCTCAGGTTGCATCCCGACCCGCAGCTCGTCCGGAGAATCGTCCGGTGGCCCGGCCCGAGGTAAGGCCCGCAAATCGTCCTTCCATCGAGCGTCCCACCACCCGGCCCAATCTCCCCGACAAGCGACCGGAGCTCAATCGTCCCGAGACCCGGCCCAACCTTCCCGACAAGCGACCGGAGATCAACCGCCCAGAGACCCGGCCCAATCTTCCGGACAAGCGACCGGAGCTCAATCGTCCCGAGACCCGGCCCAATCTCCCCGACAAGCGACCGGAGATCAACCGACCCGAGACCCGGCCTAACCTTCCCGACAAGCGGCCGGAGATCAACCGCCCTGAGAACAGGCCCAACCTCCCGGACAAGCGGCCGGGCCTCAATCGTCCCGAGTCCCGCCCCAACCTTCCCGAGAACCGGCCGGGCATGAACCGCCCCGAAAACCGACCCAACCTTCCCGACAGAAAACCGGACGGCAAACCCGGTGGCCCGCTCGCCAACCGTCCGAATACGAACCGTCCATCCACCCTGCCAGGGATGGTGAGTTATCCCAACCGTCCCGGCAAAGACCGACCGAACGTCGGTGGTCGGCCGGTTCCTGGCAATGGGATCCGCCCCAACGGCGGATTGGCCGGTGTCGGCGGAGGCAACGACCGCAACCGCGTCAATATCGGCAGCGGTGGAAATCGCACCAATGTTCACATCGACAAGGTCAACGTCGGCCGCCGCAACGTGGGCCTCAACCGTCCTGACAACCTTCCCGCCCGCAACCGCGACTGGAATACCAGCAAATGGGGCGGCAACCAGGGAGTTTGGGGAAACCAGGTCAACATCAACAACAACGTGCGGATTAACAACAACTTCCGCCGCAATGTGAACTACTCCTACCGTCCCAACTACTGGGGCGCGCGCCCCTGGTGGGGCGCCAACACCTGCCACACCTGGCACCACGGCCACTGGGGCTACGGCTGGAACAGCAGCTACTATCACAACCGCTGGTACTTCGACAATGACGACGACTTCGCCAGCGGCTTCATGTGGGGCATCGCCGTGTGGAGCCTGGGGAACATGGTCTATGACATGGGTTACAACACCTATCGGAATCCTTATCCCGCGCCACCGGTGCAGTATAACGACTCCAAGGCCACCATCGCCTACACCCAGCCCGTTTCTGTCGTCGCCGCCGCAAATCCGCCGGGCGACGAGGAGGTGGTGAAAATCGCGGAAACCAAGTCCGCCGAGGCGGTCGAGCGTTCCCGCGCCGCGTTCAAGCAGGGCGACTACGTCACCGCCATGTCCGCAGTGGACGAGGCGCTCGGTTTCACCCCGGGAGACGTCACCCTGCACGAATACCGCGCCGTCGTGCTTTTCTCCCTCGGCCGTTATGCGGATGCCGCCGGTGTCCTCAACTCGGTGCTCGCCTCCGGCCCCGGCTGGGGATGGGACACCATGGTTGGCTTTTACGACTCTTCATCCACTTACGGCGAGCAACTGCGCAAGCTCGAAGCCTATGTCAAAGGCAGGCCCGACGGTGCCGAGGGTCATTTCCTGCTAGGCTATCACTACATGGTCTTCGGGCAGATGGAAAAAGCCTACGAGCAGTTTGAAAAAACCGTGGAACTCCAGCCCGCCGATTCCATCGCCCGCCAGCTTCGCGACCTGACCAAGAGCTCGCTGCCGGACGACGGCGATGCCGAAACCACGCCGCTTGAGCGCCCCGCACCGGTTCCCGCCGAGAAACTCGTGGGCACCTGGGTGTGTGATCGTGGCGCGGACGGCAAGGTCACCTTCGTCATGACCGAAGCGGGCGACTACACCTGGGCCTACATGAACGGCGGAAATTCCAACGAGCTGAAGGGCACCTACGGCCTCGATGACAAGGGGCTGCTGGTGCTCACCTCGGACGATTCACAGATGGTTTCCGAAGTGACGCTGCAGGACGACAAGCAGATGAAATTCGTCCTCATCGGCGCGCCGGACGGCGATCCCGGATTGGATTTCACCAGGAACTGATTCCGTTCACTCGGCGGCGACCTTCAGGCGGAGGAAGGTTTTCGCCGGGGTGCCGGGGGTGAGGGTGCAGGAAATGGTGGTGACGTTATTCGTGTAGGACGGGCCGGCGGGGACCTCCGTCCACGCATCGGTGGCACCGAGATCGGTGGATGCCTCGATGGCGTAGGTGAGGCCGCTGGTGCCGGGGCGCTTGGTGAAGC
>JBEDKU010000714.1:0-3891 GCA_041172045.1 Verrucomicrobiota bacterium
CTCTCGTGCAAGTGATGGCTAAGGATTCTTCCAAATTATCGGGTCGATACGGGTGGTGGGTCGGCGACGACGGCGTCAAGGCAAAGATCAACATCCTCAAGACTTTCGAGGACAAGTCCAACTACGCGGCGCTCGTGGCCCAGCGCAGAGGTTGGGAAACGGTTCCCGGTTTTAATGACCCGGGCGCGCCCTACCCGGACCCATCCTCAGCGCAACACGCCTTGCTTCCCAAAGTCATCTCGCTTGCCGAGGCCAGATTGCTGCTCCCTGGCCTCGGCAACCTATCCGGTGGCTCAAGTCCCATCCAAGCCGTCTTTCACTCCGGCACCTCCGATAGTATGTCCCTCCTGACGGACACCCTAAACGGCGGTATGAAACTCGATCTGACCGCCATTCTTGCGACGGATCTCCCCATTGCCAACCCTGTTCCTTCCGTCGCCAACTACCCAGTCAGGGACAGCAGCATCATTCCCGCCAAAATCAACAACCAGAACACGGTCGCTGTATCCATGAAAGCCCCACGCTGGAATGACATCAAGGACTTCTATGATCGTTCCAAGCAGCTGGATGGCGGTGCGCTGGTTGTCAAGCCTGCCGCTTCCGAGTTCGGGTCTTCCATTTCACCCATCGTCACTGACTTCCGCATCCTCATGGGGGCCAGGCTCAAGGTCAAAGACGCCGCACAGCGCACTTTTAACATTTCCGCATGTGGAAAAATCGCGGTGGCCATCGCAAATCCTTACTCCTACCCCCTCAAATGGACCAAAGCCATCGAGATCGAAATTCGTAACCAGACGCCCACCGGCAATGATCCCTCCCGGATCTGGGGGAACATCAGCCCGAAACCTGCCTATCTGCCCAAGGAACCTTACCCTTCTTCAGAGGCCGCCCTTTTCAACAATGCCATTTTCAGCATCCCCGCCGCATCCCTTGCTCCGGGAGAAGCCCGTGCCTACACGATGGGAAGTCCCTTCAAACGCGCTGCGGGCAGTGCTTCAAGGGTCACCATCAATCTGACTCCTTTCAGCTCCAGCGCACCCTTTGACTTCAACAATTGCATCGAACTGGATAATACCTCCGTTTACAATCTAACGCCGTCGAACATTCCTAATGATCCTCCGAAAAGGTTCGAGTTGGACATTCGCGAGAGCTGGCAAACCTCCCTTGCCACGATAGAAATCAGCTTGGCAGGCTCGCCCTCTGGCAGCCGCTTGCTCCGCAGGATCGAGCGTTTCGAGTTGGATAACGGCTATTATTCGCCCAACCAACGCCGATTCTACAACACCAGAGCCGACGGGACAGCGCGGGGTGAATCTGAGCCGGTGGCAGTCAGTGAGATGACGCAGCCTTTCCCGCTCATGCTTTACAGTTTCCAAATCAGCCAACCGGGAGGACCTTACAAGGACTATATGCCCGCAGCCTACGAAATGGGCCAGCGTGGCTCCACCCTTCGAACCTTCGCGGACTTTAATCTTCAGGCCACCCGGATTCGCAAGCCCATTGCCAGCTACAATCCGCCGCCCTACTTTGCGGAGAGTAACGACAATGCCGCTCAACTCGCGGCCATTCCACCCGGTGGCGCGACCGGCGATGCCTTCACCCGCGACTTCGCGTTGATCGCACGCTGGGGGCGCTCCTCCAAAGTCGGCGGTAGCGAAAAAACCATCCTTTTCAGCGTGCCATCGCAGTTCTCCACGCTCGCCCAACTCCAGCATGCCGACCTCACCGGTGATGATATCGGTGCCTCCATCGGTCACCAACCCGGCCATGCCGTGGGCAACTCATACGCCACTCCTTTCGTAAAACGTGGCCTCACCGCCCAGGTCCGCACCAGCTACGAGCTCAAGGGTAACCCCGACCGCTCCGGGACCAACTCAATCTATCCGACCAACTACTACGACCTCTCCCACCTCCTCAACACCGCGCTCTGGGACAGCTACTTTTTTTCCAGTGTTCCCCGCAGCGGCTCGGCAGTTCCGGAAAACCCCACCCTGATCCGATTCAATCCTGACGAAACATCCGCCAGCGTCCGCGACGCCACCGGCGTGGCCGTCGCCCCCGTACTCGTGATGGACGGCGGCTTCAACATCAACTCCACCGACAAAAACGCCTGGAAAGCCTTCTTTGCCAGTGCCAAACACTTCAAACACATGGCTGACACAGCGGTCAGCACCGACGCCGCTTTCCCCCGCGGTTTGGAACAAATCAGCCCTTCCACCGTCCCGCCCACCGGGAACAATGCGGATTCTTTCTCCGGCTTCCGGCGCCTCACGGATCCTCAGCTTGATGCCTTGGCCGAGGAAATGGTCAAACAGGTCCGCCTTCGCGGCCCGTTTCTTTCCATCTCTCATTTTGTCAACAGGGCTCTTACCCCCATCGCCAATCAGCCAGCTCTCTCCCGCAGCGGCGCACTTCAATCCGCCATCGACGAAAGCGGAGCAAACATCGCCTTCCAAGGTAAGAAAAACGTCTTCAACACCATCAAAGTCACCGAAGACGCTGTCACTCTCGGCTGGAAAACCGGAGCTCCCCGCGCCGACTATGACGGGGGAAAGGTCGGATTGGATCGTCCGAACATTCCGGACTACGCCCAGTCCTCTGCCGATCGGAACTACGGGTCCGTCGCCAGCATTTACGCCGATTCCGAAATGCTCAGCGACGCCACACTGGTGCCCGAGCAGGGTTTCCGCTCGACCGCCATCCCCGGCTGGGTGACCCAGGCCGACGTCCTTCAAGTGATCGGGGCCTCCATCACCGCCCGCTCCGACACCTTCCGTATCCGCACCTTTGGAGACGCCCTCGATGCGAGCGGGAAATCGATCGCCAAGGCCTATTGCGAAGCGGTGGTCCAGCGCACACCCGCTTACGTCGATCCATCAAATCCTCCGGCCGCTCGTGATTCGGTCGGCAGTCCCCTAACTAACATCAATAAAACCTATGGTCGCCTCTATCAAATCGTTTCCTTCCGCTGGTTGTCCGCGCAGGAAATCTAATGTCTGCAGAACGTTAGGATTCTTGCTGGTCTCCCTGACCGCTCCATTACGGGCTCAGGAACCTCCTGCGGTATCCATGAATATTGACCTCATCGCCTGGGGCGACAGCATCGGCGGCCTCTCGTTGAAATCGGCGGGTAAACAGTCCAAGGTCACAGCTCATCGATTCTCATACTCCACCCCGGTGTCCTACTTCGGCCCTGTGATTATGGAAATCCACCAATCCGGCAGCGGCAGTGGCGCATCGAAGAACAAAATTTCGACCGAAGACAAGGATCACGAACTGAGTCCACTGATCGTCGAGGATGCGGAAACTAACGATGCAAACCAAGGCCAAGCCAAACAAGGGCTCGCACTGGAGCTTGAAAAACGCCGCAAAGAATCACCAAGTCTCGTCGCCCTGGCAGCCCTCCCGGGCCCCTCATGCCGCAGGGCTACCGTCCTGCTTGCTCCGGCCGACGCCGGCACCTTCACCGCTTATGTCATCGACGACGATCCGTCCAAGCTCCCACTTGGGCAATTGCGGATTCATAACCTGAGCCCCTTGACCATCGCGATGCGTTGCAACGGGCAGGTCAACAAGGAGCTCAAAACCCGCGATACCCTTCTTGTTCCCGGCCAGAACGGACAACTCATTTACGAACTCGCCTACAAGCTCGGCGAAGAATGGAAGATGCAGGAGGACAACATCATGCCCATCCGTCCCACCGAGCAGGCCCAAATGCTCATCTTGAAAAGTGGGAACTCATTCTTCGCCTCGACTGACGGTTCCACCGGCGGCTTCCTCCAAATCGCCACCCTCCGCCGCAACCCCGCCCAGCAGGCCGCCGCCGAAGCCGCTAAGAAAACGACCCAGTGATCCGGCGAACTTTCCGCGAGAAAGCCCGCTGTTCCTCAG
>JBEDKU010000715.1:0-3313 GCA_041172045.1 Verrucomicrobiota bacterium
CCACCCTATTCACCATGAACGCCCTCAAATACCTCAGCTTCGTCGGAAAAATTGCCGGGTTCGTTTCGGCCCTCAACGTCATTCCATTCGTGGACCCAAAGGTCGGACTGATCATGTTCGCTGCCGCCTCGCTGCTCAAGGACGCGGTGAACCGCATCGGAGACCTACTCGATGACGGGCAGTCGAACCAGAGTTTCAAGGGCTGATCGGCACACCATTTTTCTGGCATCACAAATCCGGGGTTGGAGAAGCGATTTTCCAGCCCCGGATTTTGCGTTTGGTGCCGCGTGGAAGCACGTTCCGGCCGCACACGGGATGGCAATATCCCCTCCCCTCTCAAAACCATTCCGCGTCCGCTAGGCATCGTTGGCATACGGATTGAACGGCCAATCACTTCTCGATGATCTTGCCGTTCAGGATCGACCGCTTGTTTCGCCTGTCCCACACGAACGTGTTCTCCATCTGGCCTTCCTTGGGCAGGATACCAAACCACTTCTCCGCCTCATTCTCGGTGGTCAGCTCCCGGTAGTGCTTGAAGATGATCGACGGCGAGTTGCCCGCTTCCAGAGCGACCTGGTCGGCACTCTTCACCGTGGCGATCCGGTAGGAGATGAACGAATGCCTCAGCACGTTGCGCGGCCACTTGATTTTGAGGGCGCGGGTCAAGGCGGTCATGTCCACATACAGGTTCTCCGCGGAGACGACCTTGCCCTTGCGCTCCAAGAGGGCCTGCCACGCGGCGAGATTGTCGGTGATGGGCACCACCCGCCTTGATGCCGTCTTCGCCTGATCCGCACGGAGTTCGATGATCCGGCGATCCAAGTCCACCGCCGACCAATCGAGCCGGCTGAGTTCGGCGACCCGGACGCCCGAGAACGCCTCGGTGGCGGAAATGGGAATCAGCCGCGGCGGGGCGGCATGCAGGATCGTCTCCATCTCCTTGGGGGTGAAGATCGAGTAGTCGTTCGAGACGTTCTTGACCAATCGCAACGGGTCTGCCGCCGTGCTGCGGTCCTCGGGCAGGTAGTTGCGACCGCGGGCGAAGGAAAAGAAAACCTTGATGCAGCGCAGCATCGAATTGCGTGTTCCGGGTGCCACTTCCAGAGAGCGGAGCCATGCGTCGATCTCCTGGGAGGTGGCGTCGAGAACCTCGCCGGGAAACTTGGTGGCGAAGCGGTTGAGGGTGATCTTCAACTGGCCAAGATAGACCTTGCTCGCACCGTCCTGTTTGCGGTGCAGCAGCATTTCCGCGACAATCTCGGGGATGGTGACTCGCCGCACCACCTTCTTGAAGTGCTGGCCATACTCGGCGGCCATCGCAGCGAGCGATTCCGTTCCGGCCAAATCGCGGGCGCGGAGGTAGTCCTCGATGGCGGCGACCAGCGGGATGCCGGATTTCTGGAGCATCGCCTCCGCCGCCTTGAAGCTGTCGCGCTCGTGCGGCTTGAGGTCGGTCACGTGCTGCATGCCGACCTGAATTCGCTGCGCCACGAACAGCGCCTCTTTTTTGGCCTCCTCCGGACTGCTGAATGCCTTCCGCTCCCTCCGCCCGTCCCGGTAGAAACTCAACGTGTAGCGGACCCGGCCCTTGGATTCCGTTTGATAGATCGGCACCACGGCAGACCCGGCTTTCACCTTGAGAAACGGACCTTGTTTCTTCCTGCCTCTGAAACGCTTTGTCTTTGAGCGGATTGCAGAGTCAGATCCGTCGTTTGTCACCAATTTGTCACCACCCTCGTTCATGGGGTTGTGAGAGGTGTCAACCGGCTAGGGATTCGACCCCGTAACCCGTTGATAATGAAATGGTGCGCGCGACAGGACTCGAACCTGAACAGGGTTGCCCCCACTAGAACCTGAATGGAATGAGGTTTCCGTAAGTAATTGATGATCAGTTCACCAAAATGCGTCATGGACACCATGGACCGGATATTCTCGGTTTATAAGTGCGATTAATGCACAAACTTTCCGTGTGCCGAGGACCCCAAAATCTGAGTTAAGAATACCTCGGGAGGACGGCTTCTCCATCTACCGGAAAGCATCTCCGACACAGGCAAGCTCCTGCGTAGATACCCCGACTTCAGAGCACGCGACGCCCCAGTTCTGCAAGCGGATGGGAACAAGGGCACCCACGGCCAGTTCCGCTCGGAACCGCGCGCGCACGTTCATCGTCAAAAACCTCGAAAGCCATTACCCGAATTACGGGAACGTGCTCCCCAGCGACCTGCCAGAATCTGTCACCATTCCGGAAAGCCACAAGGCCGCACTCATCTCGTGGCTACGGTCATTGAACGGAAGGTCGAACTCCGTGTGCCTCAACTTAGAAACAGCGGGCCACCTCATCCTGACCCACCGCGACTACGACACCCTGGGCGCCACCATCCAAGTGCTCGTCACCATCGACGGTCAATCGCCCGAAATTGCCTTCGATCCGAGATATATGGCAAACGCCATCGACATCGGCCCGACACTACACCTCGTGGACAAGCGCAACCCCGGAATGGCCACCGGTCTCTCCGGCAATTTCTGCGTGCTGATGTACCAGCGCTTCACCGAGGGAACCACAAAAGAGAAGACCTCGAACGAAACACCGTCCCCAGCCATGGCCGCCTGAACTTCGGATTGCCAGCGGGGCGGCCGCAGTCAGCCCTCTCCGCCAGTCCCTAAAGTGGATTGAAGGGAGGGCACATGGTTCCCAACTCAACGTGTATTTTCAGCTCAGCCGTGCAGCGATTTTTGTCCCAATCGAATCGTCGGTGCAAATTACCCAGGCGAGCTAAAACCCAGCAGCGAAAACGAAGCATAGCTGACGACGGCGCGTGGGAGTAGTTGGATTTTATTGTCAGTTAGCTCTCTGATTCTCTTGCTTCCTCTGATTCTGTTAAAAGCGGTAATGCCTCCATCAGGAGGCATACGGCGGTTCCCAGCGAAGCAGGTCGTGCGGTGTCAGTGCGGTTAAAGTTGCCACAACGTCCGCCCACGTCGGTGAAGGTGATGCTGAGAGCGGTGATGGAAGTGCACCGCCGTCTCCGAGCCCACCGCGCTATTGTTAATCAGCGTGGTTTTCGCCACCCGCCGGCAGGCTCGCTCGATGATTTTCGGCCAGGACTTTACGCCGGATTTGCCTCCGGATCCACCGTCGGCCTCCGCGTCATTTACTACACCAGATTGAACTGGCTCGTGAAAACCTGAGACCCGCCGCCGGGATGGACTTCGACCAAGTCCGTGCCCGCACCGCGGAAATCTGGCGGTAACATCTCTTCTCCATCACCGTCGAGGGCGGCAGTGAGCAACAGCAGCGCCAGTTCCAAACTGC
>JBEDKU010000716.1:0-3144 GCA_041172045.1 Verrucomicrobiota bacterium
TGTTCCATCAGCGCTCATCGCCACGCCATCGAAGTTCGCACTGCCCGTGAAGGGAGCGGTGGGAGGCCCGTCATCGGTGCCACCGAATCGTTTCGCCCAGAAACCGAGCGTCACCCCGGAATATCCAGTGAGATCGAGCGGCAGCGTCATTTCCGTGCGGGCGTAGGTATTCGCGCTGTCGAGCACGGCATGTTGCGCGCCCGTGTGCGGGCTGTTGGTCGAAAGCACGCGCACGCGCCCCTCGGCTGTGGTTGAGATCGTCCAGACATCGGCGAAGCCACCACTTTCAAAGCCGTCGCTGAATGGCAGGACCGCCACCGGCGCGGCGGTCCCGACGCGGAAGCCGTTGCTTCTTCCACGGTGTCCGGCGGAGTCAGCGGCGTCGAGGAACACCCGGTCCAGGTTGCCGGCGAAGGAAATCGCACCGCTCCAGGTTCCAGCACTGAGCGCGGGCGACGCAGGAATGTTAGCGGGGACCGGTTGCAAGGTCAGCAGGCGCGTCTGCGGCAGATAGTAGGTTGTATAGGCGGAATTTCCCGTGCCCGACCAGGTGAGGGGATCCGTCACGGTAGAGCTGTAGCCGTAAAGCACGCGTGAGGCGCTGCTGGAATAATCGGCCGCCCAATACGCCGAAGAACCGGGAGCGGTGGCGCTGTTGAAGCTGAAATCCGCCAGCAGGTTCTCGCTGCCGTTGTATTCAAACGCTACGTCGAAGAGGAACGTCATCCAGCCGTTTGAGGAGAGGGTTTGGTTGGATTGATGCACCACCGTCCAGCCGCCGCCATCCCAGCCCGCAGAGGAGTCGAGGGATGTCCGGGGGGTGGTCTTCAATCGGACCGTTAGGTTTGAAAGCACCTGTCCCACCGCGCCGGACGCCACTTTGAATGAAATCCCCCCAAGCGTGCGCGGCCCGCCGATCTCACCTGCCAGATAAATGACTTCGGAGCGGGCGCGGGCGTAGTAGGTGTAGAGGAGCGAAGTGGTGTCATCGGAGCCGGTGCCGATTGCGATGGTCGGAACCGGTGTCAGGGCCCTGAGGGTGATCGGCCCGTTCACCGAGGAATCCGTGTGGCCGCCGGCATCCGTGGCCTGCACAGTCGCTGCGATGTTGCTTCCGGGCGTTTGCGTGGAGCCCACGGGCGCCCAGGTGAGTTGCTGGAACGCACCGGCCCCGACGTCGAACGGATTGCTCGAACCGGTGTGGCCTTGCGTGTCAGAAACGGTTAGGACGACGTTGCTGCCCGCGTCATTCACGCGGGCCGTGCCGCTCCACACGCCTGCGACGAAGCCACTGAGCGAAACCGGCTGGATGGAGACCCCGTTGGCTGCGAGTGTCGCAGAACCGGTGAAACCGGATAGAGTTGCGCCTGCAGCGTCGCAGGCGGTTGCCGTGATGGGAATGGAAGCGCCGCGCACTTGCGGGCTGGCGACGGGTGAGATGGTGAAATGATGCGGGTCGTTGTCGAGAACGGTGAGGACACAGGACCCGCTGGTGAAGCCGGGAGCACTGACAGTCAGGGTGACCGCGGCAGGCGGTTGTGAGATCAGGTCATCGAGGATGGTGAAAGTGACGGATGCGGTCGTGCCGCCGGCGGTGATGACGGCCGCCGCGGGAGCTGTGATTTTCGAGGGTGCGGAGGAACTGAACGTCAGCGTGGTCGAAGTGGTGACCGTGCCCGGCAGGTTGGCGGTGAAGGTCATGGTGCCCGCTCCTTCATTCACGGTCGTCGGTGCCGGACTTGCGGTGGGTTGCAGCCGTAGATCGAGAGTCTCGTTGTCCGCGACGGTGATTGTGAGGTTTTGCGACAAGCCGCTTCCTAGCAGGGAAACCGCGATGTTCGCCGACTGCGTGCCGTCCACTTTGGTGTCGTTGACGATGCCGAGCGGCAAGGCGACTGACGTGGCGCCTACCGGAATGGTGATCGTGGCAGGCACGGTGACCGCCGTCGCGTTCGTGCTGGTCACGTTGAAAACGAGAGGAGCCGCTGCTGGAGTGGAGACGGCGACCGTTCCCTGAATGGTGCCGGCACCTTCCACTGTGTTTTTGGTGGGCACGGTGAACGTCGCGACCGGCTGGTCGTTGTCGATGAACAGGAATGAGAGGCTGCCCGTGGGAAAGACCGTGCTAGACGCCGAGATCGCCACCGTTTTTCTGCCGTCGGCCAGTGAATCCTCCAGCGGTTGCGCGGAGAAATACCCGATCGAGCGACCTGCTGGAACCGTGACCTGCGCCGGAACCGCGAGCTTGGCCGGCGCGGAGCTGTTCAGCGAGATGACCGCGTCGGCGGGTGAGATGAAGGGCAGGGTCACCGTGAACTGGGCCGCGGCGGCTCCTTCGCTGACTTGTGCGGGGCCGGTGACACGCAGCGCATAGGCGGACGGGGTGGAGACGATCTCGATGTCGTCCACCGCGATGCCGTTGTAAGGAATGGAATCGTCGCCGTATTGGTTGAAGCGGATTTTGAAAGCCGAGTTGTAAGCGAGACCTAGCGAAGCGATGGCGGTATCGAGATTCACGGTGTATTGGGTCCAAGTGCTGGTGAGGGAGCGGAGCGCCTGCACCTCGTACCACTTCGTGCCGTCGACGCTGATCGCCACGCCATCGAAATTCGCGCCATCGATGAACGGGCTGGAGGGTGGTCCGTCAGGCAGATCGGCGAACTCCTTGGCCCAGAACTTGAGAGTCACGTTGCGGATCCCTGCCAGATCCACCGTCCACGTCGCTTCGTTGCGGGAGAATCCATAGCCGGATGAATCCATCGTGAGGTGGCGCGTGCCGCCGTGGGGCGTGTTCGAGGTCGTTACCTGGGTTCGGTAGTCGTTGGTGCCCGTGAAAGTCCACGAACTCGCGAGCGGGACCGTCTCGAAATTTTCGGAATAGATCGTGCCCGATCCCGACACCGGGGTCGCCGTCTTCACGGCGAAGTCGTTGCTCGTTCCGATGTGTCCGTCGCCATCGTCCGCGAGGAGCTCCACGCCGGGCGCTGTGAACGGCACCGAGACAAGGCCGCTCCACACGCCTCCAGCGAAGGAACCGGTCGTGCTTGGACGGACCGGCGAGAGGTTGTTATACGAAGTGAACCGCAGATTGGGCAGACCGGTGGAGGGGATCGATGGAGTCAATCTGCCCGACCATGTCAGTGG
>JBEDKU010000717.1:0-5338 GCA_041172045.1 Verrucomicrobiota bacterium
CAATAAAATTTCTTGTGTTTTCGAATTTTCAGTATTTACTGAAAACCGTGAACGCGGAAGCCGAAAAGCTCAAACAAGCCCGGGATGAATTCGTCGCCCAATGGGGCGCGCTTGGCACCCAGTGGGGCATCAACCGGACGATGGCGCAGATCCACGCGCTGTTGATGACCGCGCCGCAGCCGATGACGACGGACGACGTGATGGAGGACTTGGAAATCAGCCGCGGCAACGCCCACACGAACCTCAAGGAACTGGTGGCCTGGGGATTGATCCGGGTGGTGGTGAAAAAGGGCGAGCGGCGCGAGTTTTTCGAGGCGGAGAAGGACGTCTGGCAGATTTTCACCATCGTGGCGCGCGAGCGGAAGCGGCGGGAAATCGAGCCGGCGCTGGCGATTCTCAGCAAATGCGCGGAGGAAAGCAGCGGGATCAAATCTCCTGAAGGAGTCGCCTTCTACGAGCAGATGCGGGCGTTGGAGGACTTCGTGGGATTCGCCTCGAAGATGTCCGACCGGATTTCCTCCATGAAACACGGGTTCGCCCTCCAAATGGCGGCCAAGCTGCTCGGCTAGGTTAAAAAAATTTCAGCCGATCTTTCAGAAATTTCTGAAAGATCGGAATCAACAAAAAGGAAATAAACGAAAATGAATGCCACAGTCATCACCTACGGACTTTATCTATTCATCGCGCTGCCGCTGACCGTGTGGGTCGCACGCAGTCTGTTCCGGAACGGCAGGATTTTCCTCGTCGAGTGTTTCCATGGCAATGAATCCCTGGCCGACAGCGTGAACCAGCTGCTGGTGATGGGTTTCTATCTCGTGAATTTCGGCTTCGTCGCGCTTTATCTCAAGCTGGCGAGCGAGGTCACGGAAGTCCGCGGGGTGCTGGAGGCCCTGAGCGGCAAGCTCGGGGTGGTGCTGCTGGTGCTCGGCGGCATGCACTTCTTCAACCTGCTCGTGTTCGCGAAGATGCGGGAGCACGGGACGGGGAAAGCCGCTCCACCGCCGCTGCCCCGACCGGGTGCGCTGATGAAAAACGTCTGAACCGGGTTTGCCGGATCAAAATTCAACCAACCAACATTTTTATGAACCCTGTCATCGTGATTTTCGGAGCCAATGGATTCCTTGGCCGCTACCTGACCCGGCACTGCGCCCGCAACGGCAAGGAGGTCGTCGCCATCGGCCGCAGCCGCGAGGGCTGGAGTGGTGACGGGATGTTCCTCGAGTGGGATGGAAAAAAAACCGGCCCTTGGGCGCTTGCCTTGGAAGGCGCGGAAGCCGTCATCAATCTCGCCGGGCGCAGCGTGAACTGCCGCTACACGGAGAAGAACCGCCGGGAAATCATCGACTCCCGGGTGGATGCCACGCGGGTCATCGGCGAGGCGATCCGCGGTTGCAAAACGCCGCCGAAGACCTGGCTCAACGCGAGCACGGCGACGTGGTATCGCCACGCGGAGGACCAACCACAGAACGACTGGCTGGGCGAACCGGGCGAAGGGTTTTCCTGCGAAGTGGCGCAGACGTGGGAGGACGCGTTTTTCGGCGCGGAAACTCCGGCGGAAACCCGCAAGCTCGCGCTGCGCATTGGCATGGTGCTGGCGAACGAGGAGTCGACCGTCTATGATGTGCTGCGTAAACTCACCGCCCGCGGGCTCGGCGGGGCGATGGGCGATGGCAACCAGCGGATCAGCTGGATCCACATGGAGGATTTCCTGCGGGCCGTGGATTTCGCGATCAACGATCCTTTCCTCGACGGCACCATCAACGTCACCGCGCCCGAGTTTCCGACGAACCGCGAGTGGATGCGGACCTTTCGCGAGGCGGTCGGCATGCCGCTCGGGCTGCCGGCGGCGCGGTGGATGTTGGAAATCGGCGCGCGCCTGATGGGCACCGAGACCGAGCTGGTGTTGAAGAGCCGCTGGGCGGATTCGCTCCGACTGCGCGACGCGGGGTTCCGCTGGCGCTGGGGCCGGACGGTGGACGCCGTGGCCGACCTGCACGGTCGCCGAGGGCTGGACGGGTTCTTCCGCGCGGCATCCGAGTGAAGCGCCGGAGCGAGGGTCTGGCTGCCGGCAGCGACCCGCTGAAAACCCCTGAAATTTTGATAAACTTCAGAAATACGGATAAATTTTATTTCTTTGTGATTTCCACAACTCGCTGTTTGTAAGTCATCTTACAAAGTAAATTCTATCCAGATGGCTTTTTCAGTTTGCCCTGGCACGCGTTGCTGTCTATGGAGGCCCCGACTCGTTTTGCACGAGTCCAGCCTATAAAATCCCTTTTCTGCATGATATTCCGTTCTCTTTCCCTATCCGCGCTCGCAGTTGTTGCGGCGCTCCTCACCAGCTGCGGCAGCTCCGGCCCGCGGGTTATTTCAAAATCATCGATTGGTTCCGGCTCCGGGATTTATGCGAAAAAGGAAAGCTTCGCGCTGCCGCCCGCCTCCTCGGCCGCGGTAGCCGCCGCCGCCGGCAAGCCCCGCGACAAGCACTCGATGCCGGTTTACGCATTCAGCGACCGCAACCGGATCGTCCGCACCACCGCCTACACGTGCAGCGAGGACGACCACTTGATCTACGGCAGCAAGAACGCCACCGGCACCGTCCTCCGCTACAATGACCGCGTCCGCAGCGCCGCCGCCGACTGGTCGTTCTACCCCGTGGGAACCACTTTCCGCATCAAGGGCATGCCCTACCTTTACGTGGTCGATGATTACGGCTCGGCGCTTCTGGGCACCGGCACCGTCGATATCTACAAGCCGACCAAGGAAATCATGAACCAGTGGGGACGCCGCACGGTCGAGATGACCGTGGTGCAGTGGGGTTCCTTCACCCGCAGTGCCCAGCTTCTGAGCCAGCGCACCGGCTACGACCACTGCCGCAAGATGCTTGCCAACATCATCCGCCAGCGTCCGGACATCGCCAGCGTCGCCAAGATGTAATTTTCTAAAATTTTCCGAAGCCCGGTCGTTCGTTCGACCGGGCTTTTTTATTGGATCGGTGCGAACAAACGCGCCGCGCGACAGGCAGCCCGGAACAGGAACGACTTGCGGGTGAAATCCTCGACCGTGGCCTCGCTGGAGCGGGTGAAATCCGTGGTCAGCATGGCCTCGACCTCATCCACGAATTTCCGGTCGGCACTGAACGCCGTGATCTCAAAGTTCAGCCGGAACGAACGGTTGTCCAAATTCGCGGTCCCGACAGCGGCGAGGCGACGGTCGATGAGCATCACTTTCTGGTGCATGAAGCCCCTGTGATAGTGGAATAATTTCACGCCAAAGGGGATGGATTGCTCGTAATAGGAGAAGGCGGAGAGCCACACCAGCAGGTGGTCAGCACGCTCCGGCAGCAGGATCCGCACGTCCACGCCCCGGATCGCGGCGGCCTGCAGCGCTGTGAGCACGCCCTCATCGGGAACGAAATACGGCGATGCGATCCACAATCGGCTCCGCGAGGAGTTGGCCGCCTCCGCCACCACCAACTGCCACGAGTCCGCCGGATCGGCAGGGCCGGTGGGAATGATCGCTGCGATTTGATCCGCCCGCTCCTCCCGAGTGTCCCACTGGAGTTCCGGCACCTCGCTGGAGGCCCAGAACCAGTCTTCCAGAAACACCAGTTGCACTGCCTGCACCACCGGCCCCTTCATCTTCAAATGGGTGTCCCGCCAGCCACCGAAGCGCTGGTCACGGCCGAGATATTCGTCGCCCACATTCAGCCCGCCGATGAACGCCGACTTGCCGTCGCTGACCACGATCTTGCGGTGGTTGCGGAAATTGAGCTGCAAGCGCGACCACCAGTGGCGGTTGATTCCAAACGACTTGCACTCGATTCCCGCCGCCTCCATCGCCTTCAGGTAGCGCCGCGGCAGCTTGTGCGAGCCGATCTCATCGAACAGGAAATACACCTTCACCCCGGCCCGCGCCCGCTCGATGAGCGCTTCCTGGAAGCGGGTGCCGAGCGTGTCGTTTTTCACGATGAAGAAATTCACGCAGAGGTAGTTTTCCGCGCCGCGGATCGCATCGAAAATCCGCTCGAAAGCGACATCGCCGTCGATCAGCAACTCCAGATCGTTGCCACGGGTGAACGGCAGTCCGCCTAGGAGTTGCGCGGCTCTTTCAAACCCGTCGTCCTCCGGGATTTCCACTTCGCAATGACGAAGGCGCTCGTGCATCGACGTCGCCAGCAGGCCCAAGCGGCCGTCCTGTTCCCGCCGCCCACCGACATTGCGGGAAAACCGCGTTCTCCCCAGCAGCCAATACATCGGGATCGCCAGGAACGGAATCGACAGCAGGGAAACGACCCACGCGATGGTCCCCTGCGAGGTCCGCACATGCATCAGCGCGTGGAGCACGTGCAACACACCGACCAGGTAGAACACCACCAGCGCCGCCAACCCCAGCCACGTGTTGAACTCGAAATCCGGGAAAAACATCACCGCAGGCTAACCGCTGAATCCACGGGTCACAAGCTCTCAACCTCATGAATGGAAGGGAAGCGCCCGCTCGAACGGACTGAATCCTTCAAGTGTCCCGTTTCCGCCTTTCCATCTTTGACAATCCCTTGCCGTAGCGACAGTTTCCCGGCGAACACCTCCACAAATCAATCTTATGGCCTACGATCTCATTGTCATCGGTGGCGGCCCTGCCGGCTACGTCGCCGCCATCCGCGCTGCCCAACTTGGAAAAAAAGTCGCTTGTGTCGAAGCCGATCGCGCCGGCGGCACCTGCCTCAACTGGGGCTGCATCCCAACCAAGGCGCTGCTCAAGAACGCCGAGGTCTATCACATGCTCACCCACAAGGCCGCTGAGTTCGGATTGAAAATCGAAGGTCTTTCCTACGACTGGTCCGCCGTGGTCGGCCGCTCGCGCAAGGTCTCCGACCGCCTCGCCGGCGGCATCGAGTATCTCCTCAAAAAGAACGGCATCGACTACGTCCGCGGTTTTGGCTCGGTCGAAGGCACCGGCAAAGTCGGCGTTGTCGGCAATGACGGCTCGCGCAACCTCCTTGAAACCACGGACATCCTAATCGCCACCGGCTGCAAATCCCGCGGCCTCCCCGGCCTGCCCTTCAACGGCAAATCCGTCATCGGCTCCAAAGAAGCGATGAACCTCGCCCAGCAGCCCAAGGAAATGCTGATCATCGGCGCGGGTGCGATTGGGGTGGAGTTCGCCTACATTTACAATGCTTTCGGCACCAAGGTGACCCTTGTCGAGATGGCCCCACGCATTCTGCCCGTCGAGGACGACGAAGTGGGCGACGCCCTGGAAAAATCCCTCATCAAACAAGGCATCCGCTGCCTCACCAACACCAAGATCACCGCCACGGTCGATCACGGCACCCACG
>JBEDKU010000718.1:0-3380 GCA_041172045.1 Verrucomicrobiota bacterium
GTCCACGGCTCCGGTGGTAACGCGGTTGACTTGTTTGGTGCCGGGGGCGGATTTCCGGGTGATCGTCAGTTCGCAGCGGGCGCGGCAACTGACGAGGGTGCCGAGCTGGATGGCGCGCTCGCTGAAGGCCTCGCCGGCGACGACGATGTCGGCCTCGGTTTCGTTGGTGACGATGGTGACGCCGATTTTCTGGAGGGTGAATTCGATTTCGGTCTGCACGGCGGGGTCCGGGATGATGCGGGAGAGGTGTTCTTCGGGGATGCGGACGAAGACCTTGGGTAGGGTTTTGCCTTCGACCAATTTTTTGAGCCGTTCGATGCGTGCCTCGGCGGTTTCGGATTTTGGGGCCATGTCGGCGGCGTTCTTGGCAATGGATTCATCGAGCGCGGTGGCGAGCTTGGTGGCGGCGCCCATCCAGTCGTCGCCATTCACCTGGGTTTGCGCGGGCAGGCTGCGGCCGGTGGTGGTGCTGATGGCTTTGGCAATGCAGTAGGTGTTTTTTCCGGCCTTGAAGACGCGACCGGTGACGAGGATCTGCGCGCCAATGAGGTTGCCGAGTTTGGCGGCGGATTGCGGATCAACGGCCCCGGTGAGGCCCATGCCTTGTTCGGAGAGGACGGCGTCGAGCGACGAGCGCTCGATGAGCACGAGGTTGCCGGACATGCCAAGCTGGGCGCCGACGAGTTCGGAGGGGGAGGAGCCGAGGCTTTTCGTGTCGTCGGTCTCAGCGAAGGGCAGCACGCCGACGGAGAAAACAGTGGGCCTGGGCGCGGCTTCCTGGGCGAAGGTCGGCAAGGAGCTGAGAGCGATGGCTGCGAGGAGGCGGATGGTTTTCATGGGGAAATCAGGGCAGGAGTTTGAGATGTTTGAGAAGCAGGGCTTGGGCGGTGGCGGAATTTGGGACGTCTGAGAGGAAGCCGGGCGGGAGGAGGATTTTGGTGACTTCGGGAGAGGAGATGACTTCGATGACGGGGAAGGCATCGGGCTGGTCGCGCTCGTAAATGAGCACCCGGCCTGGCGGGGGAAGATTCGGGTTTCCGGTGGGCTTGCCGAAATGGAATTCGACGGGCTTGCCGGAGGTGGGTGCTGTGCTGGAAATGCCGTGGGTAGCGGCCCAGGCGTGGAACTCTTTGAATTTCGGCTCGATCCACACCTGGCCTTGCTTGGATTGTTTGGACAGGCTGTCCAAGGCGTCCTTGGGCAGGATGTCGACTGTCAGTTTGGCGATAAGGTCGTCCTTGGTGGATGCGGAGATTTTGAAAAGCAGTTTCCCCCGCTCTGATTTCTCGGGGAGCGGAATTTCGAGACGATTAGCACCGGGCTTGAGTTCATCGAGCACGAGGTCGCGGGAAACGGGAATGACGCTGCGGCCATCGACTTGATAAACATCGTACGTGAGCGGTTGGGCATCGGTCGTTTCAAGTTGGAGCGTGGCCTTGCCACCGGCATGCGCCCAGGTGGTGAGCAGCGGCGCTTTTTCAGAAACCCGCAAATCCACGGACGGCAGCGGCATTTCCGCCATGGCGATCATGGCTAGGCAAATGCCGATGGAGAGGATGCGGTGCATGGGGCTGAACTTCACAAGCAGCGGGATTCGATGTGGATAGCGGCTCCGGGCTGGCTTTTGAGGTCGCTGGACCAGAGGAATTTCCCGCCGTCGAGAATCACACGGCCTCCGTTTTCAGTTCTCACGGTGACATTGTGCCCGGCGACTTCGATATTCTGGCCGCTGAAAGTGATGATTTCGCGGCAGTTCCTTGCATCGCAGATTTTGAGGACGAGCGCTTTGCCGGGTAAGACGCCGGGTTTGTCGGCCAGGGTCAGTTCGATGCCGTGGTCGTCCTGGACGATAGCCTTCACTTGGTTCGGGTAGAGGGCGGAAAACTCGCGGAGGATCACCGCGGCGGCGTCTTCCTGCGGGGCGGGCGGAGCGGCCGTCAGCGTTTTCCCGGGCGTCGCGGGACGGAAGGATATCCATGCGAACAGGACGCAGGCGGCTACCGCCAACGGCCAGAGCAGCCAGGTCGCGAAGCGGGGGTGGGTGACCAGGCTGCTGGATTTCAACTGATCGCGCGCCGCCTGCATCACGGCGGCATCCACGGCGGGAGCGATTTCGACTGACTCGGGCTGAAGACGTTTGAGGGCAAGAATCAACTCCGGCGGCACCTGGGTGGTGGTGTCCTCGGGAGATTTCTGCGCGTTTTCCGGTTTCATCGTCCTGGAGTTAAGTGGTTGCGAAGGGCATTTCGTTCACGAAAGAAAATATTCCAGGGTCTTCGGGTCCTCGCGAAGGCGGGAAAGCGCGTGATGGAGCCGGGATTTCGCGGTGCCGAGCGGGATCCCGGTGGCCTCGGCGATCTCCGCCAAGCTCAGGCCGTCGACGAAGCGCAGCATGAGGATTTCCTGGTGATCTTCGCTCAGGTCGGCGAGCACGGCGTCGAAGTCACCCGCCGCTCCGGGGGCGCTGGCCGGTGCGATGAGACGGTCGAGGACATTTTGTCCGTCGGTTCCGGATTGGAATTTCGAGACCTTGGCGATGGCGTTGAGCGAATGATTTTTCACTGCCGGATAGAGGAACGTCTTGAGCTGGGAGGTAAGGACGAAGCCGGGGAATTTCTTCAGCAGATAGAGGAAGGTTTCCTGCAGGACGTCGTTTGCCAGCGAGTCGCAACCGGTGAATTTCCACGCCAGCGAGATGACCCATTCCCGATAGCGATGGTAAAGCGCCTCGAACGCCGCCACGTCCCCGGAGTTCATCGCGGTGATGAGTTCCTGGTCGCTGAAACGGGTGTGATCCTCCGGCTGGGTCAATGGATTTGGGAGAGGGGTTGGCTCGGAGCATTTGGGATTCCGCCGTCACAGTCCACCCATTGAGCATCCGGGCGCGGGAAAAGGTTCACATGGATTTTGGAAATCATGAGGAGCGCGGGAATACCACGGATCATTCTGCTGGATAGAGCGGATTTGGAATGTTTGGAGAATGAAGGAAACTCCATCCGATCAGACTCTCGGGGATTGCCATTGTCAGCGGATCCACCAGAATCCGCCCTGTGAAAGTCAAAAAAGCCGTCATCACCGCCGCCGGAAAATCCCAGCGCACTCTTCCCCTCCAGACGCTCGTTGACCGCGACGGCACCTCCAGATCCGCCCTCGCCATTCTCGCGGATGAAATCACCTCCGCCGGCATCGAGGAAATCGCCGTCATCATCTGCCCCGGCGACGAAGCCGCCTACACCGCCGCCGCCGGGCCGCACGCCACCCACATGCGCTTCATCGAGCAACCGGAGGCCCTCGGTTACGCCCACGCCGTTCACTGCGCCGCGGATTTCACCGGCGCGGATCCGTTTCTGCTGATGGTCGGCGACCACCTCTATCTGAGC
>JBEDKU010000719.1:0-7422 GCA_041172045.1 Verrucomicrobiota bacterium
TGGCTCTTACCTGACGGATCCGGTTTTGATCCACGTTTGGGACGCTGACAGAGCGCCCATCCGCAGAGCGAAGTTGATCCTTGCTCCCGTCAGTGCTTCTGCGAGTGCTCCAGCGCGGCCGCGACGAAGCCGGCGAAGAGCGGATGCGGGTGGTTCGGCTTGGACTGGAACTCGGGGTGGAACTGCGCGCCGAGGAAGAACGGATGCTCCGGCAGCTCGACAATTTCCACCAAGCCCTCTTCCGCGGAGACGGAGGAAATCACCAGCCCGGCGTCCTGCAGACGGTCCTGATAGTCGGAGTTGAACTCATACCGGTGGCGATGGCGCTCGTGGATGCGTTCGATGTTCCCGTAAAGATCGGCGGCCTTGGTGCCGGTGAAGAGGATGGATTCGCAGGAACCGAGGCGCATGGTCGCGCCCATGTCTTCGACGCCTTTCTGCTCTTCCTGCAAACAGATGACCGGATGCTTGGTTGCCTTGTCGAACTCGGTGGAATTCGCCTCTTTCAGGCCGCAGACGTTGCGGGCGTACTCGATGGTCGCGATCTGCATGCCGAGGCAGATGCCGAAATACGGGATCTTGTTTTCCCGCGCGTATTTCGCCGCCAGAATTTTCCCTTCGATGCCGCGGTCGCCGAATCCGCCGGGAACCAGGATGCCATCGACATCGCCGATGACGGCCTTCGCGCCGTGGTCTTCGATGGCTTCCGCCTCGACCCGGACGATGTGCACTTTGGTGTCGTGATGGGCACCGGCATGGATCAGCGATTCGTAAATGGATTTATAAGCGTCCTGCAGCTCGATGTATTTCCCGGCGACGGCGATGGTCACCTTGTGCTTCGGGTGGATGACGCGCTGCACGAACCGCTCCCAATCCTCGAGCGCGGGCGACGGCGTGTGGCCGAGGCCTAACTTGTCGACCACCAGCCGGTCGATCTTGTCGCGGCGGAGGTCGAGCGGGCATTCGTAAATCGAGTGCGCCACATCGCGGAAGGCGACGACGTTCTTGCGCTCGACGTTGCAGAACATGGCGATCTTCTTGCGGTTGTCCTCGTCGAGGTCAGCCTCGGTGCGGCAGATGATGATGTCCGGCTGGATGCCGAGCTCGCGGAGTTTCGCGACGGATTGCTGGGTGGGCTTGGTCTTCACCTCACCGGCTGCCTTGATATAGGGCAGTAGCGTGACGTGGATGAAGCAGACGTTTTCCTTGCCGACTTCCAGCGCGAACTGGCGCAGCGCCTCGATGAACAACAGCCCCTCCATGTCGCCCACGGTGCCGCCGATTTCGGTGATGAGCACGTCGGTGTGAGGATTGTCCTCGGTGACCTTGTGCATGCGCAGCTTGATCTCGTCGGTGACGTGCGGGATGAACTGGACGGTCTTGCCGAGGAACTCGCCGCGGCGCTCCTTCTTGATGACCGAGTCGAAGACCTGGCCGGAGGTGAGATTGTTCATCCGCGAGAGCACGCCGGAGGTGAACCGCTCGTAGTGGCCGAGGTCGAGGTCGGTCTCGGCGCCGTCGTCGAGCACGTAAACCTCGCCGTGCTGGAAAGGTGACATGGTGCCCGGATCGACGTTGAGATACGGGTCAAACTTCTGCATCAGCGTGGTCAGGCCACGGTGTTCGAGCAACGTGCCAATGGAGGCGGCGGCAAGTCCCTTGCCGAGTGAGGAGACGACGCCGCCGGTGACAAAAATGTATTTCATGGGTGTGATGGATGAGCAGTGGTGAGGAGTCGTTCGATTTCGCGGGCTTGTTCCGGAGTATCGACGCCGGGTGAGGTGTCGGTGGTGAGAAGGACTTTGATGGACGCGCCGTTTTCAAGTGCGCGAAGTTGTTCGAGCGACTCCGCTTTTTCCAAGGGCGAGGGCGGCCAAGTGACGAAGCGCTCGAGGAAACTCCGCTTGTAGGCGTAGATTCCCTTGTGGCGCAGGACCGGCAGGCCTTCGACGGGATTGCGGAAAAACGGCAGCGGCGAGCGGGAGAAATAAAGCGCGCGGCCGTCGAGGGCGATGGCGACTTTCACCACGTTCGGATCCTGCACGGCGGGATCGGCGGGATCGAGCGGGTTGGCGGCGGTGGCCATGTCAAGCGAGGCGTCGGCAGCCATTGCGGCGGCGAGTTCGTCGATGAGCGCGGGATCGATGAGCGGCTCGTCGCCCTGGATATTCACGATGTGCGTCGCTTGCGGCACGGCCTGTGCGGCCTCAGCGATGCGGTCGGTGCCGGTCGGGTGGTCGGGCGAGGTCATGGCGACCTTGCCACCGAAGGCGATCACCGCGTCGCGGATGCGCTCGTCGTCAGTGGCGACGACGATTTCATCCAGCCGCGCACATTGCTGACAGCGTTCCCAAACGTGCTGGATCAAGGGTTTTCCGGCGATAACATGCAGCGGTTTCCCGGGAAAACGCGTGGAGCCCCAACGAGACGGCAAAACGCCGAGAATGTAAGTGGCAGTAGGAGAATGAGTCACGTTTGGCGAAGGCTGGGCGAGCGTATGGCACGGACAAGCCCACGGACAAGAGCGGTTTCCGAAAAAGATTTTCGAGCGCCTCCGCCACATTCCTCCGACCTGCCGCTTGCCCTCCGCCGCCGGGTCGCTAAGGTCGCGCCGCCCGATGTCTGATTCCTTCGTCCACCTCCACCTTCATACCGAATTTTCCCTCCTTGACGGCATGATCCGCATCAAGGATCTCGCCAAACGCGCCAAAGAACTCGGCATGCCGGCCGTGGCGATGACCGACCACGGCAACCTCTACGGCGCGATCAAATTCTACCAAGAGTGCAACAAGGCCGGAGTGAAACCCATCCTCGGCTGCGAAATCTACCTGGCCCCGGGGAAAATGGAGGACAAGAAGGAACTCGCCGGCCGCAAGCGCGCCACCCACATGACGCTGCTCGCCGAAAACAACGAGGGCTGGAACAATCTGAGCAAACTCGTTTCCAAGGGAAATTTGGAAGGACTCTACTACGGCAAGCCCCGCGTGGACCGCGACACGCTGCGCGAGTATTCCAAGGGCATCATCTGCCTCACCGGCTGCATTTCCGGCCCGGTCAACGAGTGGCTGCGCGCCGGTGACGAGGAGAAAGCCCGCGAGACGCTCGCCGAAATCGTCGACATCTACGGCAAGGAAAACACCTACGTCGAGATCCACAACCACGACCTCGAACCACAACGGCTCGTCACCCCTTCCCTGCTCAAGTTCGCCCAGGAAATGGACCTCAAGGTCGTCGCCGCGAACGACGTGCATTTCCTCAACAAATACGACCACGAGGCGCACGACGTGATGATCTGCATCGGCACCGGGAATCTGGTGATCGATGAAAACCGCATGCACTACTCGCCGGAAGTCTATTTCAAGACCGCCGAGCAGATGCGCGAGATCTTCGCCGAAGTGCCGGGTGCCTGCGACGCCACCTTGGAAATCGCCGAGCGTTGCAACGTCACCATCAAACTGGATTCCACCAGCTCGGAGAAATACCCGCAATTCGGCACACCGGACGGCAGCCCGCGCGAGGAATACCTGATGAAGGTCTGCCGCGAGGGACTGGTGAAACGCTACGGCGAGGAAAAAGCCGCGTCCGAGGAAATCGCGACCCGCCTGAAATACGAGGTGGATATCATCAACCAGTTGGGATTCGCCTCCTACTTCCTCATCACCGCCGACTTCATCCAGTGGGCGCGCGACAACGACATCCCGGTCGGCCCCGGCCGTGGCTCCGCGGCGGGCTCGCTGGCGTCTTACGCCATGGGCATCACCGACATCTGCCCGATGCGCTTCGGCCTGTTGTTCGAGCGGTTCCTCAACCCGGAACGTGTCAGCCCGCCCGACGTCGACATCGACTTCTGCCAGAGCCGGCGCGTCGAGGTCATCGACTACGTTCGGAAAAAATACGGCGAGCGCAGCGTCTCGCACATCATCACCTACGGCAAACTGGGCGCGAAGAGCGTGCTGCGCGACGTCTGCCGGGTGATGGGGATTTCCTACGGCGAGGGCGACCGCATCGCCAAGATGATCGAGGCGAAACCCGACATCAAACTCAAGGACGAGTACGAATCGAAGCCCGAGCTGAAGGAACTCATCGAAAGCAGCTCCACCTATCAGCAACTCTGGAGCTACGCCACCAAACTCGAAGGACTCGCTAGAAACGTCGGTGTGCACGCCGCCGGGGTCGTGATCGGCGACCGCCCGCTCGACGAGCACGTCCCTCTAACCCGGGGAAATGAAGGGGAAGTCGTCACCCAGTACGACATGAAGGCGATCACCGACGTCGGCCTTCTCAAAATGGACTTCCTCGGACTGAAGAACCTCACCGTCATCCAGGAAGCGGTGCAGCACATCCGCAAGCACACGCCGGATTTCGCGATCGAGACGGTTTCGCTGGATGACTGGAAAACGTTCGAACTCCTCAACCGCGGCGAGACGATGGGCGTGTTCCAGCTGGAATCCGGCGGCATGGTCGAGACCTGTCGCAAGTATGCCATCGAGAAGATCGACGACATCATCGACCTTCTCGCCGTCTATCGCCCGGGAGCCATGCAGTTCATCGACCAGATGCTGGACGTGAAAAAAGGCCGCACCCGCGCGATGTACGAGCACCCGTTGTTGGAGAAAGTCTGCGGCGACACGTTCGGCGTCATGATCTACCAGGAACAGGTCCAGAACGCCGCCAAAGTGCTCGCCGGCTACTCGCTCGGCGGTGCCGACCTTCTGCGCCGCGCGATGGGCAAGAAGGACCCGGTCGAGATGGAGAAGCAGCGCGCGAAATTCGTCGAAGGCGCGGAGGCGACCAACAACATCGGCAAAAAACTCGCCGACCAGATCTTCGATAAGATCGCGATGTTCGCCGGTTACGGCTTCAACAAATCCCACTCCGCCTGTTACGGCCACATTTCCTACTGGACCGCCTATCTGAAGGCGAACCACCCGGTCGAGTTCATGGCCGCGTTGCTTTCCAACGAAATTCATAACACCGACAAGATCGGCGTCTTCGTCTCCGAGTGCCACCGCATGGGCATGGAGATCCTGCCGCCGGACCTCAACGCGTCACAACTCCGCTTTGCGCCCGAGGTCACGCCAAACGGCTCGAAAGGCGTGCGTTACGGCCTCGCTGCGATCAAGAACTGCGGCGAGGGCGCGATGGCCATCGCCATCGCCGACCGTGAGAAAAACGGCAAGTTCTCCTCGCTCGACGACTTCGCCTCGCGTCTCGATTCCAAGGTCGTCAACAAGCGCATCCTCGAAAACCTCGCCAAGGCCGGCGCGCTCGACTGGACCGCGGAAACCCGCGCCGGCATGTGCGCCCGACTCGAACAAGTCGTCGCCTCCGCCTCGTCCGCGCAGCGCGATCGCGCGTCCGGGCAGGTTTCCATGTTTGATTCCATGGAGTTCTCCGCCCCGGCCGCCACAAAATCGAAGCGCTCCTCCGTGCCGACCGTCGAGGAATGGAGCAAGGACGAGCGTCTCGCCCATGAGAAGGAATTGCTCGGCTTCTACGTCACCGGCCATCCGCTCGACAAGTTCCGCAGCGTCATCGACTCCAACAAATACCGCAAGATCGGCCTCATCGACGATCTCGATCTATCCAACGCCCGCGAGCGCTTCCCGTTCGCCGGCATGGTCCGCTCGCTGGACGCGAAGACCACCAAGACCGGCAAGCCCTTCGGCGTGCTGATCCTGGAGGACTTCACCGGCAGCGCGGAAATCATGTTGTGGGGCGAGACCTTCGTTCCCGCCCGCGACGCCGGACTGTTGGAACCCGGGAAAATCATCCGGCTCAAGGGCAACATCCAGGTGGACGACCGCACCGGCGGCCGCCGCATCACCGGCAACGAACTCTCCGAACTCAAGCCCAAGCGCGCCGCCGCCAACGGCAAGGGCCCGCTGGAACTGCTGCTCTCCACCACCCGCCACAGCGACCGCGACCTCATCGAGATCAAGCTCGCCCTCACCGAGCACCCCGGCCCGACGCCGGTTCTCCTCCATTTCCAAAACAGCGCCGGCCGCCGCGTCACCGTCGCCGCCGGAGAATCCTACAACGTGAAACGCACCGAGGATTTGGAGGAAGCACTCGGGCGGTGGCTGGAGGAATAGTCACCGTGTGACGAAACCGCCATAGAATCAAAGCCGCTGGAATCGTCGGGAGTGATTGGTTTCGCCTCCGGGAAACTTGTACACAGCGGGGAAATCACGACGGCCGGATGGAGCTCGTCCAGTCCGCGCGTTTCCTCGAATCATTCAGGAAATCCAAGGACCGGCCGCAGGAAATTTCGCCCCGCGCCCATTCCCCCCGAAATCCGGTGAATCCCGCCTCCCGATCGCTGGTCCTGCCGAAACGGAGTCACGGATTGGAATCACTAGATTGGTGACAAGTCGGCACCGAAGTTGCTAAGACCTACACAGCCCTTATGTCGATCCACGTCGCACTCCATCACCGCACGAGTTATCAATACGAACGCCCCGTTGAGCATGGGGCCCACGTGGTCCGCCTCCGCCCAGCGCCGCATTGCCGCTCGAACATTCTCGCTTATAGCCTGAAAGTCGGGCCGATGGAGCATTTCATCAATTGGCAGCAGGATCCGCAGGCGAATTATCTGGCGCGGCTGATGTTCCCGGAGCCGATGGCACGGCTGGACATCGAGGTGGATCTGATCGTGGAAATGTCGGTGCAGAACCCGTTCGATTTCTTCCTGGAGCCGGCGGCGGAGGAGTTTCCATTTGCCTACGAACCGGAGTTGGCGCGCGAGCTCGCGCCGTTCCTCGCGGTGGAGAAACCGGAGCCGCTGTTGGCGGATTTGATTTCAAAATTCAAGGACAGCACCGGCCGGACCATCGATGTGCTGGTGGCGATGAATTCCCATCTCCAGCACGCCATCGACTACAAGATCCGGATGGAGCCGGGCGTGCAGACGCCGGAGGAAACGCTGGCCCTGGCCTCGGGTTCGTGCCGCGATTCGGCATGGCTGCTGGTGAATTTGCTGCGCCACCTCGGGCTCGCGAGCCGCTTTGTGTCGGGCTATTTGATCCAACTGAAGCCGGACGTAAAGTCCCTGGACGGGCCGGTGGGCTCGGAAATCGATTTCACCGACCTGCACGCCTGGACGGAAGTTTACCTGCCCGGCGCGGGCTGGATCGGCTTCGATCCGACGTCCGGCCTGCTCGCGGGCGAAGGCCACATCCCCCTCGCCTGCTCGCCGGAACCATCGAGCGCGGCCCCGGTCACCGGCGGCGTCGAGCCGTGCAAATCCGAGATGGAACACGTGATGACCGTGACGCGGGTATATGAATCCCCGCGCACCACCCTGCCCTACCGCGAGGAGCAGTGGCAGGAAATCCTCAAAACCGGCCGCAAGATCGACGAGGACCTGAACGCGATGGACGTGCGCCTGACAATGGGTGGCGAGCCGACGTTCATTTCAAT
>JBEDKU010000720.1:0-2525 GCA_041172045.1 Verrucomicrobiota bacterium
GCTACCATCCCAGGCTCCTATTCATCGCTCATCGTAAGGAAATTCTGGAACAGGCGCTTGGCAGCTTCCGCCAGGTGCTCAAGGACGGAAACTTCGGCGGCTTGCTGGTGGATGGTCTTCAGCCGCATTCGATGGACCATGTCTTCTGCTCCATCCAAACGTTCACCACACGCAAACTGCACGAAGTCCATGGCACGGACGCATGGGAATACGTCGTCATCGATGAGGCCCACCATGCCGAGGCGCGCAGTTATGATCCGATCATCGACATTCTCCGTCCGCGCATCCTGCTCGGTTTGACCGCCACGCCGGAACGCACCGATGGTTCGAGCGTCGCCGCCCATTTTGATCGCCCAGCCGCTGCGGAGATCCGCCTGCCGGACGCGCTGCAGGACAAGCTGCTGTGTCCTTTCCATTATTTCGCCATCAGCGATGCCACCGTGGATTACTCGCAGGTCACCTGGACCCGAGGAAAGTATGATGAAGTTGAACTGCAAAATCTTCTCAATGCCAATCATCTCCGCGCCCAACTCGTGCTCGACAAGCTCCGCGAGTATCTGCCGGATCCCTATGGGAGTGGCGAGTTTGACCGCAAGAGCGTCCGGGCGCTCGGGTTCTGCGTGGGCATCGAGCATGCCGGATTCATGGCACGGTTCTTCCAACAAGCGGGCATTGCCGCCGAGTGCCTGACTTCCGAAACTGACTCCGACACCCGTCGCAAGTTCCGCGCCGACCTCGCCAACGGCCGTCTCAACATCCTTTTCGTAGTCGATGTCTTCAACGAGGGCGTCGATATTCCGGAGGTCAACTGCGTGCTCTTTCTCCGTCCGACCGAGAGCCACATCGTCTATCTCCAGCAACTCGGTCGCGGATTGCGTCGCACCAGCGAGGACAAATGCCTGACCGTGCTGGATTTTGTCGGCCAGTGCCGTCGCGAATTCCGCTACGACCTGCGCTTTACCTCGCTCCTGCCCGGAAAGCGTCATCGCCTTATCGATGAGGTGGAAAATGGCTTCCCCCACCTGCCCAGTGGCTGCGCCATCGCAATGGAGCGCCAGGCCCGTGATGTCATCCTGGCCAGCATCAAGCGCACCTATCAAAACCCCGAACTCCGCATCCGCGACGCCTTCTCGAACTGGTCCGCCGATCAAGTCCCGAGCTTCAAGGAATTCATCGAAGTGACGGGCGAAGATCCTGTCGAACTGCTTGCGAAACGGAGTTGGTCGCAATGGAAAGCCGCAATCGACCGAGATCCGGCACCGGTTGATCCCGACCTCGTCCCGTTCAAGCTTCATCTGGCCTTGGCAAGGGTAGCCCTCCAGCGGGGGCCTCGCTACCTCGAATGGTTAGGGAAACTTGCGATGGCAGATCCCGATGAGATCCCATCCCTTAGCACACAATCTTTTGCGAGCCCGGCCTATCAACTCCTATGGAACCGCAAAGCCAGTGACCTTGGAGCCACCCATCTTGCCGAAGCCTATCAGCGAATCTTCCGGAACCCCAGCCTGATCAAGGATCTTGCCGAAGTCGTTGACTGGGCGAAAAGCCAGACATTCGCAACTTCGCGCGTTCTGCCGGATCTTCCCACTACTCTTGAACTCCACGGCACTTATTCCAGCACCGAGATCAACGCGATGTTCGGCACCAATGCCTTTGAAGGCGGCGGATCGCGTGGGGTGGGTGTGGTCCACTTTGAGAGTCAGAAAGTAGTCGTTCATCTTGTCACGTTTGAGAAGAACGAGAAGCAGTTCTCCGAGACCACCATGTACCGGGACTTCCCGACCGCGCCGAACCTCTTGCATTGGGAAAGCCAGGCAGCCGCCACACAGACCGGCAAGATGGGCCGCATCTATGCCAATCACGAAGTCCTCGGCTACCGCATCCTTTTCTTCACACGCATCCGCAAACAGGCCGCTGTTGGAGTCACCTCGCCCTTCCTTTTCCTAGGCCCCGGCAAGTTCCTCGATGCAACCAGCAACCGGCCCATCGCCATCCGTTGGCAACTTGAACATCCCATGCCCATGGCGCATTATCGTGAAGCACGCTTGGCATCCGGCATGGAAGATTGATTTCTCCAAAAACCACACCCATGCAACTTCCGCCACACAACCCTCAACTCGTCGTCCCCACCGACGGATTCCTCGATCCGGATGCCTCCAACGGCCTCCGCGCCAATTCCGCAGCTTCCGCAGTAAGTCATTATCAAAGCGCGCGCGGTCTGGACGACAATCCCATCACCTGCTCAATCGATTTGCTGACTGACATACTCCACTTCCTGCACTCGCAGAACGAAAACCCTATCCAAGCAATTGACAAAGCCCAGAACCACTTTCTCAACGAAATTCTCGCCAACTAGGCCGAACTATTTCCACAATGCACGCGAAAACTGAATGGGGTCGGGTTCGAATGGCGCTAACTTAAGGGTCGTTTGGGGTAAAATTACGTTAGATTTTCCACGAGTTGGCTTGATATTTGCTCATTGATCATCAATGACTTCCATCACGCCGATGTTTCCAGGCTGGCAC
>JBEDKU010000721.1:0-16793 GCA_041172045.1 Verrucomicrobiota bacterium
ATCGCATCGCCGGAGGCGACATCGAGGGTGAGAGTATTGGCGTTTGAAATAATGTTGGTGGCACCTGCAAGAGTGATGCCGCCCGTCCAAGTGTTGTTGCCGGAAATGTTGCGCAAGGAACCAGCCCCGCCGTTGCCCGTGCCATTGAGACTGAGCGCTTCCGCAGCGTAGCTGATGCCGGTGCCTTGGAGTTCAAGTGCGCCGAAACCGTTGTTCGATACGATGGTGCCACCGGCGGTGCTGCCGAGAGCGTTGACGCTCCGGATATTGAGGCGGCCACCGACATTGGTCACGCCGGTGTAGGTGTTGTTGCCGGAGAGGGCCCAGAGGCTGAAGGAGCCGCTCGTGGTCACCGCCATTCCCCCGGCCGCGCCACCGTCCGAAATGTTGCCGCTGACAAGGGAGTTGCCGCGAGTGACACTGGAGCCATTGAGTGTCAAGGTGATGCCCAGCGTAGTGGTGCCGCCAGTGACGTTCCCTGCAATGAGGAATGGGGTGTTGTTGTTGTTACTGGTGAAGTTGTAAGTGCCCGCCGTGGTCGGGCTCGCAGGTGCCAGCACCAGCGGCGCATGGATGGTAAAAGCGGTGGCGGAAGGGGCAGTCGCCCCGGCGACGATCGAACCCGCGGAGCTGAGGAAAAGGGAGTTGCCGGCATTGGCACCCGATGATCCAAGAATGTAAGCGCCCGGAGAGCCGCTGAAAGCAAGGCTGCCGATGTTCTGAGTGGCGGAATCAATGGTGATCGTGCCGCCAGCAGCGTTGCTGAAGGTGGCGACGTCGGTGTTGGTGAGGCCGGAGGTCGCGCCGGGGGCTGACGCAGGTGTCCATTTAGTCCCATCTGACCAGGTGCCGGTGGTGTTGGCTCCCCAGATCGCACTGGCCGCATGGGCGACCGGGCTGGCGATGAAAGCGAGGGCCGCGATGGTGCGTGCGGGGCGGAGGAAGGAATTGGAGCGGGGTTTCATGGGATTATTTTTGCGGGATTTTTGAGGTTTTGCTGGGGTATTCTGGGAAGCCGGGACTCGTTGAGACGATTCACCATGACAGGAAGCCAACTCAGGAGATAGCCTTCCATTGGATCTTTTCTTAGCATTTTTTTGCACTCCGACATTTTTTCGTGCCGCCGGGTGGGGGAAATTGACTTGGGCAATCGCAAGGATTATCAGAATTCCATCGTGGCAAAGCCCAAACCCAACTACTTACCGTGGAATCGACACTTCGAGTGGGATAAATGTTTCCGAAAACCCAACCGCATCGAAGCTAATTTTGTCCAGGACCACCCGAACTACCCCACCCACGACCACGAATTCGTGGAACTGGCGATGATCGTAGGTGGCACCTGTGTCCATGTGAGCGCCCTCGGGGAGCAACAAGCCACTGCGGGAGACATTTTCTTGTTCCGCCCCGGTGCCTGGCACGAATACAAGAACGTGGAGCGCCTTTGCCTCTACAACTGCTGTTTCGACCCCGCCCTGCTGGGTTTGGAACTGGGTTGGATGATGAACTACCCCATGTTAGGACGGCTGTTGTGGTCGGTGCCGCTCTCGCCCGCCCAGCACGGCACGGTGGAACTGCGCTTGGGCGAGGCGGAAATCGGCCGCGCACGCAAGATTCTCGACGAATTATGCGCCCTCACTCAACAGGAACTCGGCGGCAATTTTGGCGAGCATCTAGGCCTGCTTGTTCAATTTTTGAGCATCGTATCAAACTACCTGCCGCCCCCCACCCTGGATACTCCGCGCGCCAAAATCCACCCAGGGGTCACGGCCGCCATCAAACTGATGGATGACAACCCTTCCGACCCTTGGACGCTGCCGCTGCTGGCGAAGAAAGTGTCCCTGCGCCCGGACTATCTCTGCCGCCTTTTCGGTGAAATCGTGGGGATCTCGCCCATTAATTATTTGACCCGGCGGCGCTTGGAACTGGCGACCAGCCTCCTGCGCCGCACACCGATGCCGGTAGGCGAGGTCGGCGCGGCGGTAGGCTGGATGGACGCCAACTATTTTACCCGTCGCTTCAACGAGAAGTTCGGAGTCTCGCCCTCCCAATACCGCACCCGCTTTGTGCGTGTGCAACAGGAGAAGAGGGACCAGAGTTTGGAGAGTCCGCAGGGCGAATAAGTTCGCAACCGAGACGCCGGCAACAAGCACCGGACCTAACATCTAGGCGAGCCAGCCTCACTTCTCCGAGAGAGCGGGAATCCTCAATACTGGCCCCGGCTAGCCGGACTCCGTGACCGGTCCGGTCCGGGGCGTTGAAGGATTGGCCCTTCGAAGCAGGTGCTACTTGATGACCTGGAGACGAACGAAGAGTTTCTCTCCGACGCTGGCAGATTTCGGTAGACTGACTTTGACTTGATCCGTTGTTCCCGTGTCAGTGATCGTCACGGTGGCGATGCCGACCGAACTCACTCCAAGACCTGCCGGAATCCGCACGGGCGTCCATCCAGATAGTGTGCTGCCGTATTCGAAGGTTTGCGTCGTGTCGGTCAATGAGGCGTCGCGACGGGAATAGGTAAAATCTACGTCCGTGGATATGGCCACCAGATTCGGTTGGATGGCAGACTCGGAAATTGCAGGATTGCCGTTGAGCACATATTCCAGCAAGTTTTTCATGTTGTCGTCATCTGGATCCCCATCGGGCGTGGTATCGCCTGTCAAGCCGCCGGTAATGAACGGAGCCATCCAAGATGCGTAACCTGCGGCAGGGCCTGAGGTCACGACGAGGGTTCCGGATCCGGTAAAATTGACACCATCGGCAAGATAGCTTCCAGGTGATTGTTGAACGGTTCCGAACCATAAGGTGTTCACGGTTTCAGCACCCGTGAGAGCAACTGTTCCACCGCTGAGAATGAGCTTGTTGGCGTCTTTGATGGATGAACCATTCACTGCCAGAGAACCACCGGTCACAGTCGTGTTGCCCGAGTAGGTGTTTTGCCCGGAGAGGGTCAGCGTGCCGGCTCCTTGCTTGGTGAGCGATCCTGTTTGCCCGGACGAATCGACCAATGGAGCTTGGATGGTAATATTCTTACCGTTGGTGTCGAAAGCAGCACCGCCATTTTTGATTTTTACCGATCCTGTATAAGTCTGAGTTTGCCAGATATAAACCTGCAAAAAGTTCGAACTATCCGCCGAGGCGACCACCTTGGTGCCATTGAGCGTCATGTCGGTGTAGTGAGTTGCGCTACGGATGAAAGGGGTGGTGAGAATGCCTCCATTAAGATCGAGTCTCGTGCCAATGGTGCTATTCGCGCGGAGATCCACGCCCCCGGTCGCGGTGACCGAAGTTCCCGGATTCATGATGAAGGTCGCCCATTCGCCACTTAGTCCGCTGCGAAGTTGCCCCCCGATGGCGAGACTCGTGTTGCCGGTTATTTCCAAAGTCCCCCTAGCGACATCGACGTTGCCGGACGTTGTAAGGGTAGTATTGTTCAACGTGAACCTGGAATTGAGAGCCTCGGTAATGAACGAAACGTTTTGGCCGGTTACGATGAGATCTTTCAGATTCAAAGAGATCGTGCTTCCACTGAACGTCAAATTGTTTGCCCCGGAGTTTTCATTAGCGGTGATCGTGAGAGCCCCCGTGCTGTTATCCGTGCTGATGTCTCCGGTATAGATCGCACTGCCGGGACGACGGTAGAACGTTTGGTTGGCTCCGGTAAGTGAGAATCCATGATTGTGGGTGCCGCTCGTGTTGGTGAAAAACATGGTTTCGTCGACAAGGTTCAGTTGGTTGGAACTGACCTCGGTGACGGAGACGCTGGTGATGTCGGTGGTTTGATTTACGCCAGAGCTGTTGCTGTTGAACTGGATCGTCTTCGGGCCAGTCCCCATGAAGGCAAAGGCATAATGCTGGAAGGCACTTGGGCTCAACCATCCGCTGCTATTGGCGTCGAGAACCAGCGAAGCCGCTTGGGTGTTGTCGGCAAAAACGCTGACGCCCGAGATGTCTCCGACTTTCGCAGCGGCATCAAAGCCAAAGAGGTAGCTTTTCCCACTCACGGTCGCAAGCGCCTGCGATGCCGACTGGGAGCCCCGCATGAAGAGGAAACTTGGCAGTTGGCTGCTGGGTGCATGAGAATCCAATCCAGGAGTTAGAGTTCCGTTGATTCCGGTGCCAACAGTGGTTGTCCATGCCGGCGCACTTGCTGGATTCGACCCCACGCCGAAATCTCCCGGATCCGTGACGAAGCTCGACGCATTCGCGGAGAAATCTCCGTTTGTCACCAGCTCTACCGCAGGAACCACGGGATTGGAGGCATTGATGTCAGCTTGATACATCACCAGCACCTCAGCGTCACTCAACGCACGCGAGCGGACTTGGACCTGATCTATCGTGCCCGTCATCGACACGATGTCGGAAGCTTCTGCCTGACCGAGTCGTAGCGGCACCGGACTGTTAAGAATCGCGCCGGAGATTTCTTGCATTCCTGTGCCGCGCAGCACTCCGTCCACATAGATGCGCACGCGGCTGCCATCGTAAGTACCTGTGAGATGATGCCACGAGTTCAGCGACAACGCGGTGCTGGATGCGGCGGAAGTGCCAGCGGAATTCCAAGCGTAATTGGCAGTGCCCACCGCGAAATTGCCCGTGCCATCAGGGGAAATTTTAATTCGATAGATCCCCTGTTTCTGCAAAGGAGTGATGCTGAAACCAGTCGCTGGCAAGCTAGCAAGATTGATCCAAGCTGACACCGTGAGTGTGTCCATGCCTCCAAGGGCACCACGATCGGGCATTTCTACAAAATCATCGACACCATCCAAGTTGACTCCCTGACCGAGAATTCCTGCCGACCACGCCGCGCCGTTCACCAATGCGGCACGATTGGCATGCCCGGATGAATCTGCTGAGACAGTGCCACCGCCTTCGTCGAACAACCAATTGCCGCTAGCATCAGTGCGCGAGTCGTCGCGCAACTCGCGCACTTCCATCGCATCGAGCGCGCGTTTGAAGACGCACAGGTCGTCGATACCGCCTTTGAGAAAAGCGGTCACGCCAGTGCTGCCTGTGCCCAGTAAGAGGTCGGCATTGGTGTTCGTCAGGCTGCCAGAAATGGACTGCGAACCTGTGCCTGCGAGTTGCCCGTTGACATAGACTTTCACAAGACTGCCATCATACACTCCGGCCAGATGATGCCACACACCTCGGCTCAACGGCGAACTGAACGCCGCGCTAGTGCCTGCGGAACCCCATACCGCGCTACTGGTGGCGAGTGCAAATGTCCCGGAGCCGTCGGGGTTAACGGTGAGCGCATACTGACCGCTTTTATTCACAATCCGACATGGCAGAGCCGGGCGCTGATCCAGCCTCACCCATGCCGCTACAGTGAAGGCCCCCAACGCATCGAGCGGGGCGGTGTGACTGCCATCGGTATCCGGCACAACGACACTGGATTTCACTCCATCAAACTGTAGCGCCTTCCCGGAAACGCCCACATGATGATAAGTTGTACTGCTATTGAGCAGCGCATGACGCGAGCCAACACGGTCATACACATCTCCGTCAAAGTTCCACTCACAACTCAGGCCGCTGAGCGTCGGCTGGAAATTCGGCTGATAATACACCTCCAGCTCATCGATGCGCGGAGGCCCTGTCGCAGCGGTGACGAGCACCCGCAGCTTCTGCGCCGTGATGACTTGAAACACCTCAGGCGCATACGGCCCCGGAGTGGTGCCCGTCACGAGATCGACCCAGGTGCTATTGCCACTATCGTATTGAATTTTATAACCCGTGATGCGCTGCAAGGAAGCTTCGCGTATCACCACCCGGTTGAACGTCGTCGGAACACCAAGATCCACGGCGAGCCAGGCACCCGTAGCGTTGTTGTTAGCTGCGAGCCAACTGGTGCTCATGTCCCCATCAACTGCTCTTGATGCCACATTCGGGCTCAGCCTGGTCGAGGCGCTGGCCGTTCTGTTGAGCGCAAGATTGGGCCCCGGCGTCGGCGGTGCCGCCGTGGCTTGCTGCGTGCCGCCCAGCACGTTGGCCAGGGCATTGAGGCGGTCCGCACCGGAATACAGTGTCGGACAAATCCAGCCACCTTCGTCGAACTCGTTCCAAGCATAAATGAGCACCGAGTTCGCAGCCGCATTCGCGGAATTCGTCGTCACCCAATTGATCGCATTTTGCACCTCGTTCGCCAACTCGGTTGGAGTCGGCTGCTGCACCCAGGATCGATAGAGTGGCTCCCAGGAGATCTCATTGTCCCCACGCGGGCGTTTATCCACACTGGTAGCAACACAAGGAATGACCTGAGCGCCAATATTTTTTTTGTCCTCCCATAGACTGACGATACTCGCCGAGTAGCCAGCATACGTAAGATCCCAGCTATCGATTTTACCGTAGTTGCTCGTCGCATCCAGCCCCAGAGTGCTTGGGTTATCCGGACGTCCCATCGTAACGATGTATGGGTTCCCTGCTCCCGCAGCGATCGCGGTATTGCGAAAGTTCGTAACATCAGCGACGGTCAGCCCAGTCGTGTTAAAAAGGTAAAAAAGCGGCCTTCCGCCGATCACCTTCTGATGGCATGGCAACTTGAACCAATCGATCAACTTCGCAGCAGTGGCCGGAGTTTTGAATGAATCCGGAGCCATAATGATGGAGAACGACACGTCATCACGGTGAGCACTTGCTAGATATTGTGTCCGTGCCAGCGCCAGGCCATCAGTCCCATCATAGTAAATGAAAGCCCAATAATCGATGCCGGCATTCTTGGCATACGCAATCTCCTGATCCATCACCTCCTGAGTCCTGGAGCGCGCAGAAGCTGAATGGTGTCCGAGCTCCTCACTATAGAATGGGAGTCTGTAGTGATACTTCGCCGGTCCCAACGAACGCTCAGTCTCCAACGAAGAGCGATCCGTATCGCCCGCCCACGCATCCCACCGGATCGCACCCACCGATGGAGGATCCGCACGCAGAATTCCGCCGAAAGCAACGAGAACACAAAGCGACAGAAGCCAACGTCCTACCAACGACGACTGGCAAGCGCTGGTTGCTTGGATCGAACGGGGGCAACGCTGTGACTGATGCAAATGATGAGGTAAGATCATACAAATAGGGTAGACATCTTGAGTGCGTAGGGCATGAGTTTTGCTTTTTGAAGGGAGGCTCTTGAAAGTGGCGTTCTGGGAGTCTTTGCGGCGATTCGCCTGAGTCTCTCCAAGCTTCTTCTTGTGGGTTGCGTTTAGAATGAATCGACTCGTCACTTCACTTCCAAGGCGAGACGGGCCTTGCCGTCTTTGTCCTTCGCCGGATCAGGGGACCACTGGATCGAATAACCCTCGCTCAATGAGGCGGGCTTGATGTTGGAAAGCTTCATCGCTGAGTTCGCCGCGGCGGTGAGAAAAATTCTCCTTCCTTTGTAGGGGGCGCTAATGATCTCCGCAGCGGCGATACCGGGTCCATTGAATTCCTGGCTGCCGGCGTCCACCACTTCAGCGAAGGTGAGCCTTTTTCTCTTCCCGTCAGTCCATTTCAAGTCAACGACGTTTTCCTTTAGCTTCTCCTCAGCCTCCTTGGCCGCTTTCTTTGCGGCTCTTTTAGCGTCTCGTTCATCGAGATTCTCTTGTTGTTTTACTGCCTCAGCACCAGGCATCGTGACGGGGAAAACCGCTGTGACAAAACCACGAAGTGGATTCTTGAGAGTGCCTGGATCCAGCACGCGAGTCCCGACAAAAACAACGCCGCGTGCCTGTTCGATCGTGATCTCAAGGCTTGCATCCGCGGCGGTCTTTGCGCGAAGGGTGCTTTTACTGAGTTTGTCTGTGGCAGGGTCGTTGGACTCCAGCGTATCCACCCGAATCGGTCTCAAGGTGGTTTTCCCATCAGGCAGAGTTTCAATAATGCCGAAGCCAATGACGACGTCCAAGCTTCCCGAAATCCGTTCGTCATTGGCTGAGATCGGAGCTAGAACCACCTTCCCATCAGCGGCGGGTATTTTGAAATGGTAGCTTTTGCTGGCATGGACGGCGTAGTATCCCATCCATTGTTTATCGTGAAGCATCGGAAGCTCCGCCGACGGCGCTTCCACGGCAATTGCGGCGAATAGACACGCCCCCGTCAGGAATGCCTTGATCCGATTCTCTCGTAAAATTTGGTTTTGATGGGCGCCCAAGGCGGCCTTGATAGAGGCACGGCGGTACAACTCGATCAATAGATTGGATTTCATGTAGTTCTGGTGAATGCGGAAAATTGAGGGCGATCGGTTGCTACGGAGTTAACACCTTTCCGAGCGCTTTGACCCTCGTCTCATCCGGTTTGCCATCGGCACCGAGTGTTGGTTGGAGCCAGCCACCTTCGTCGTTCTCGTTCCAACCGTAGATGATAACTGCGTTGCTTGGGTTGAGATCGCGGTTGGCTTTGGTCCATGCGAGCGCCTCACTGATGTGGGCGGCGAGTTCATCGGGCGTGGCGGTTACGGAGTCGATTAGCGGTTTTTGCTGCGCCGGTGGCGTGGGGTCGGGTGTTGCAGCGCCCATCCATTCCTTACACCAGGATGGTGGGCGCTCATTGCGTGGACGAGTGTCCCATCCGGCACTCGCGAAGGTAACGGTCTGGGCACCGAGGGCCCGACTTTTCTCCCAACGGTCCCGCCGGATGAGTGCGGATTGCTCGGCGTAACTCGGCTGTGTCATGCTATAACTGCCGCCTCGCGCGTAGGCGGAGATCGCATCAAATCCAAGTGCTGTCATATCCTTGGCATCCTGCACGGGATCCCAACCCATGAGCACAAGATACGGTGCCTTCATGCCGGCTTCGATGGTCTGGCGCTTCAACTCATCCCAGTCTGCTTTCCCGAGCTTCAGCGTCTTCACATACATAAACAGCAGCGGACGGCAATCGAGCACGGTCTGGTAATCGGGATGCCGGAAATGCTCGACGAGCCTTTTCCATCCCGCATTGCCGATCCGGTCCACGCGTGCGCCCTCCTCAACGAGGCAATAGCGGATACCCTTCTTGTCCCCTGTAAACAGGTAGCGATTCAACGCGATGTGCATGGATGGGCTATCGTTCGCGTAATCGACGAAGGCCCAGTAGTTCAGCCCGGCATGCGCCGCATAGGCGATCTCCTGCTCCACAATGGCCTGCGAGTCGCCGTTGATCCTGACTTTGTCTTCACCGATGATACGAGCAAACCACGGGAGGCGGAAATGATACTTTGGTTGCCCGAGTGACGTCTCTACTTCCTTGGTGATACCGCCCTCACCATACCAGGCATCCCAGCGGATCGCACCCACGATGGGCTTGTCTTCGACAGCATGAGTAGTTTGTGTAGGTGGTGTGGTTGCCGCAGCAGGTTTGCTTGGCAGCAGAAGGAAAAGTATCAGAAGAACGAAAAGAAAGACTCCAAGCGCTAGGATAGCTTTCTTCGATGGAGAAAACCCGGAATATTGCTTCCTGCTGATGGCGGTCTTGATCATGGATTTCGTTGGGTTGCGGTCTTGGTGGAAATTGACTGTTTATTTCACGGTTAGAACTTTTACCGGCCCGATCAATCCTGATTCTGCCAGTGCGTCGCCCTTTTTCCACAGGCGATTATTGGCGAATGTGTAGCGGCCCGTGGGGCTTGGCTTGCCTTCGGTCAACCACGCGGGCCAAGATCTAAGAAAAGCGCTGGAATCCCGATCGCTGTCTTCAGGCAGTTGCTCGTCGCCAATCTGACGATTGATCCAGAGGTTCACCACTTTCAATTCCAGCGAATTCTCCCCTGCCCTCACCGCGTCCGTGATCTCCACGCGGAACGGCGGTATCCACAAAATGCCCAAGTCTTTGCCGTTGAGTTTCACTTCCGCCATCACCGCCACTTGGCCAAGATCGAGGAACAGTCTAGAGTTTTTGGGTTTAGGTTCTGCGTTTGGCAGTTCGAATATTTTCCGATAAGTGGCCGTGCCGGAATAGTAGCGGATGCCTTCCTCCGGGCGCTTGCTCCAATCTTCGAGTTTCTCAAACTTCACCGGCGCGGCCGGGCCGCCCCATTTCGGATCGAAGCTCACTTCCCACGCGCCGGCAATTTCCACGGGCTGCGGAACCGCCCCGACTTCAACGCGCAGCGTGCGACCGGACGCCGTCTTCAATTCGTAATTTCCCGCCTTACCTGCCTCCAGCCAGAGTTTGCCGTCGGGGGTGATATGCACGTCCACGTAGCGGGTGGGATCAACCACCATTTTGACGTCCATGTTGATTGTTTCTGGATCAGAGCCTTGGACGATATGGGCATTCCCTTCGGTTGAGTATTCGACCACGAGGGTTTTCACGACCCCGATGGCCGGATCGCCGCCTTTGGTCATCTCGGAAACCGCAAAGCTCCGCTTGCCGGAATCCATCAGTGCCTGAACTTGGGCGCGCACATCGCGCGTCCGGTCCGGCACGCCGTAAGTGGCTTTCTGGATGATGACGGGCGTTACTTTTTCCGTCGTTGAAATCAGCAGTTCGCCATCGCGGGATACGGACACAACCGAATCCGTCATCTCCGCGTTCTTGCGAAACACCACGAACACCGACCCACTCGGATCAAACCGGAGCGGCACTCGCGTGACTCCGTCTTTCTGCTCAAACACCGGTGCGTTCTCGATGCGTCCCGTGTCGGGCGACCACAGTTCCGGTTGTTTACCCGTGACGCGGAATGAGCAGAGCGCATCCACGGCGGTGGGTTTGGGGTTCGCCACGAAATAGATTTCTGTGTCGGCGTCCGTCCGGTGGATGTAGCGCAGATGCTTGTCGGCCTTGAAATCGGCGGGCACGCCGCGCTTTGCTAGCAGTTGCGCCGCCGTCATGTCGGTCACGATTTTCCCGGAACTCCACAGTTCATCAGCGAGCTTCTTCACCTCATGATCGCAGGCCGGATAGTCTTCGAGACTGGGAGATTTCTGCGGCGGCTTCGCAGGGCCCACCACGGTCGCGCCCGCGTCCACCAGTTCCTTGATTTTGCGGAGCAGCCTTGGCGTCATGGTTTCCACCTTTGGCAAAACCAGCACGCGATAGCTCATGCCGTCCGGCAAAATCAGCTTTCCGTCCTTTACTGAAATTCGCGTCAGCAAAGCGTCCGGCGGACAGCCATCGAAGTTATAGGCGCCTCGATCCAGCGGGTTCGGACGCACATCCGACGAGACCACCACCTCGCCCTGCGGGCCTTCGGGATTCAGCACGCAGAGGTCGGCGACGAAGAGTCCCCGCTGCAGCATGAACTGACAACGTGCGACATAGTCGTGCCACGCGCGGGACTGTTCCCACCAGGTCTGCGTGCGGTCATAGTGCAGGCCATACGGCCCGCAACTCAAACCGGGCGCTGGCGCGGGATCGCCCCACGGCTGCATGGAGGAACGATGGAAAACGAAGCGGTTGATGCCTTCGCAGAACGCCCAATCGCCGAGGTCTTTGATGTTGCCCGGATGGCTCTGCCATTTTTCCTCGTTGGAACCCGTGAACGCTTCGGCGCCGATGATGTTCCGGCCATAAACATGCGCGGCCGAAACCATCTCGGTGCAGGACTCGGCGCAGGTGAACTTTTTCCACGACCAAAACTCGCCCATCGGTTCGTCCGCCTGACCGGCATAGGTCATGTCGTCCGCCGGCACGCTACCGTAGGCTTCGAGCGAGAGCTGCAGCCCGTGCTGATGACATAGCTCGCGGAAACGCTTGGCATAATTTTCGATGAGCAGGTCGGAAATCGTCTGGCGGAAGTCCCACAAAAAGCGTTCTGAAATTTCGTTGTTGTCCACGATGCGTCCGGTCACCACCGGCAGCAACGGCAGCGGATCGTAGCCGCGCAACCGCCTGAATTCCTCACGGAATTTGGGCGTCCAGTTTTGCGAACCGCCTTCCCAACTGTCGGCATGGGTCCGCACCAAGGTTTTCCCCACGAGCGACTGGTTGTTGGCGACGACCTTGGCCATCAGCCCGGCAAAGTGCGCCTCGATTCCGGCCTTGCTCAGCTTGTCGCATTCCAAGCCTTTGCCGGACTTGGACGAGGGTTCGTTCATCTTGCCGGTGCTGGTGTGGCCGATCCGCAAAATCGTCCATTTTCCCGGCGGGACATCCCACGCCAGTTTTCCATCGGCAGAGAACTTCGTGGAGATGTCCAGAATCCCGCCACGCGGAACGAGAGCGGCGACTGGAGACTTCGGGAACGTCGCTCCCAGCGGTGGCCCGCCGAGCTTCGCGGAGAACGCCGCTTTTCCCGAAATATTCGCTAGGCGCAAAGCCGAAGTCAGTTCGATGTGGGCCAATGGCAATGCCTTCAGCTCCACGAGATTGTTTGGCGTGTATTTGGTGAACACGGTGCGGAAATACCGGGCGGTGACCCCTTCCACGTTGAGTTGCACTTGGAGCCACGGCACCGCGCCGGGGCTTGGCGCGGGCGGTCCCGCACGGAATTCGGACACGGTGCGGAAATTCTGACCGTCGTCGGAGACCTGCACCATGCCGTCCGCGTTGAGTTGCCACCAACAGTGCTCAGCCTGTGCAGCGACCAGAACCGTCCGCGCCATGAACGGTTGCGGAAACTCCACCTGCACCCACACCGGCCGGTCGGGTGTCGGCAACGGCAAATCAACCTGGGTCGTCGGCCCGCCAGCCACCAGTTGCTGCAAATCCGCTTTCAGATCCGCGACACTCGACGTCACCTTGGGTGATTGGTCGCGCATCTTGACGTCTTCCCCGGCAGGCGTTGGGAAGGCCAGCACCGCGACATCGCGGTAAAAGTCGGCGAGCATCAGCGGCTGGGGAAGCGCACCTTCAAACCGCCGACCACCCGCGACCAACGTTTCGCTCGTCGTAAGCTTTTGCATGGACAGTTCAGGTGTAACCCACGGCCCGCCACTGCCAGACCAGCCGGCATCATTGTTGATACTCACCTGCAAGCCGATGCGGTCGGCCTCGATGCAAAGCTGCTTGACCAGGCCGTGCCACTCAGGACTGGCGTAGTCAATCGGGCTTGCCGGCGCACCATGACTAACGTCAAAAAACATCAGGCCGCCAAGTCCGACACGCTTCATCGCCTCAAGATCGGCAGTGATGCCTTTGCTCGTGAGATTGCCATTGTCACAATAACTAAACACCCACGGCCGCGCCGAACCCGGCGGCATGGTGAAGTTTTCCGACAGCTCATCCGCGTGGGATTGAGCGGTCAGCACGAGAGTGGACAGGATGGTGGAGAATAGTCGCTTCATGTTTTGATGATCGATAGCGTTTTATGGCCGTGCCTGCTGTGCTTGGGCGAGGACGAAGTCTACCAGCTCCTGACATTGGAAAAATCCGTTCCACATGTTGTGCCCCTGATCGGCTGAAACGATGAGTTGCATCTTGCCCCCGAGTGCCTCGTATCGCTTGCACATTTCTCCAGTGTTTGCATCCAGCGGAACGAGCTCGTCCTTGTCGCCATGAATCGCGAAGAGGGGAATCCCTGCTTTGGCCAGCGGACCAAGCCGGTCGATCGGATTGTGTACCGCAAGCTTGGCCGCTAGCTCATCCTTACTTAGATGGTAAGCCCAGCTCGCTGTCGCCAAGCCGGGAAAACTCTCGATGTTACACACCGGATAGATTCCGGCGAACGCTGCGACTCTATCAGTATTCTCCGCCGCCCATGAAAGCGTCATCAGTCCGCCGCGGCTGCGTCCCAGAAGTACGGCCTTTGGCGCAAAGCCACGCTTGTTGGTCAACTCGTTGTAGAAACCCGAGAATAACGCCCGACCATCCGGGCTGCCGAAAGACTCGCCAACATCAATGCCTGCGATCGCGATGCCGGCCTGCGTGAATTTCTCAAACATCCATTTTTCTTCAGTGCTCGGAAGGCCTGGCAGCGTCGGCGCATACCAGACCCAAGGCTGCGGCTTGTTCGCGACTTTTACCTCCGGGAGAATCACGAAAGCCTGTCGGCCTTGCACAAGGAAAACCTCACCCGAGAGCGGCAGTGTTTTCTGTGGCTCTTCGGCTGCGTGGAGAGCAGTCAGGGGGGGCAGGAGCAATCCCGCAAAGATTATGAGGGTTAGCTTCATGGCTGGTTTTCTAGTTCTCATTTGATTCGATTCGCCACTTCCGATCTATTGGAAAAATCAACACACGCGCGCGGTTTCCATACCGAGGAGTTTGCCGAGCTTTTCGATCTTGTGAGCGATGTGCCCGATGCCGACGGCGCAATGGTGTGCGGGGCCGTGGACATTCCATTCATTCACGAAACGGCGTGCGCCGATGCTGAATTTGTAGCGTGAGTTCGTATTCCCGATTTCGAGGATGGGCCCGGCGACACTATCGCCTTCGGCGACTAGGAATTTCAGCCGCCCGTCGACCGTCTGCACGACGCTAAGAAGCGTGACCGGGCCGTGCTTCACGCTCATCTCAACGCTAAGGCCGCGTCCGACTTTGCCGTGATACACCGCCAGAGGACGCACTTTTGTTTTACCCTGGGCGATAGCGATGTGACCGGGACCGTCGTGGCCCATGAGCACCACATCGGCAGTCCAATCCATCGCATAGTATTCGGTGAATGAGCCACCGACGCCGAAGCTGTCCATGATCTTCATGGCCTGGGCGTTCTTCACTTCATACTCGCCGGCGACCGGCACACCACGCGCGGTGAGCAGTGAGTTGCCGAGGATGATCGAGCTGATGGCGTCTTCGTTTTCCACGCTGCCGGTGCCCATGTGATAATAAGCCATCGAGCCGAGCGCGTGCTCTTCCACGAGCCGGTCGAGTGCGACCGAAGTGCGCGCTGCGCGTTCCAGCTCCTCCTTCGAGCAGTCGACCTGCACATCAAAGGTTGCCACGAAATGCGCGACGCGATCCGCGATCTGCCCGGGCGTGACCTCGCGGCGCAGCGAGGCGAGTTCCTCAACCTCGATGATCTCCATGTGCCCGCCGAAGTGCGCGCACTGCTGCGTGAGGTCGGAGTAAATATCGAGCATCCCGCTGTAGTAGTGCCCCATGAGTCCGAGCCGATTGTGAAACATCACATCGGCCACGCGCGCGGCATCTATCCAAGCATCGACTTCATCCCAGCACTCTGGGTCGTCGTGAAGCTGACCGGTGATTTGGTGAAACTCAATGCGCGCACGGTTGAAGACATTTGCAATCTCCGGCACGGGGCAGGCGCTGCAACTTGCCAGCCATTCACCCGTCATGCGCGTGCGGTCGCCCATCGCATTGAAGGCTGCGTAGTCGATCGCTGGCAGCGGCGAGAGATTGAGGATGATGACCGGCACTCTCGCGCGCTGAACCACGGGCAGCACGGTGGAGCTGAGCGCGTAGGTGGTGACATGGAGAAAGATGAGATCCACATCCGCAGCGCGGAAAGCGTGCCCAGCATCGAAGGCCTTCTCCGGCGTGTCAATCAGCCCGAGGTTCACTATCTCGATGCCGTCGCGCCGGAGCTTGCCTTCGACGATGCCGAGGTAACCTTCGAGCCGTTCCTTGAGTCCAGCGAACTGTGGCCAATAAGCGTCGAGGCCGATGCCGAAGAGTCCGATTTTGGTGGTGTGCATACTGGTGTGCATACTGGTGTGCATATTGGTGTGATTAATGGGCAGTGGCGATGGGTTCCACGATATGGCGCTTCAAGCTGATTTCGCGGAAACGATGCTGGGCCTCACTCCACTCTGCTTCGTCCTCCGGCTGGAACGCCTCGACCTCGCTCGACTCACGCGCGACGCGGCGGATGTCGGCGAGCGAGCCGAGTTCTCCGCAGGCGCGGGCCTGGACAAGCACGTTGCCCAGCACGGTGGCTTCGATCGGGCCAGCGAGCACGGGACATCGGCACGCGTTGGCGGTGAATTGATCCAGCAGTCGGTTGCGCGAACCGCCCCCGACGATATTCACTGCGCCGATAGAGCTGCCGGTCATTTCCTTCAGCCAGTTGAGCACCGTGGCGTATTTGATCGCAAGGCTCTCAAGCGCGCAGCGGACTAACTCGCCCTCGGTGATCGGGACAGGCTGGTCGGTCTCGCGGCAGAATTGCGCGATGGCTTCGGGCATGTCGGGCGGACTGAGAAAGCTTTCGTCATCAGGATCGATGAGGGAGCGGAACGCGGGCGCATTTTCTGCCGCGAGCACGAGCGCTGCGTAATCGCTGGTGCTCCCTCCTTTCGCAAAGGAACGGCGGCACTCCTGCACGAGCCAGAGGCCCATGATGTTTTTGAGCAGGCGATAAGTGCCATCGACGCCGCCTTCGTTGGTGAGGTTCAGCTCGAAGGCGCGCGAAGAGAGGTCGGGCTCGTGAAGCTCGACGCCGAGCAAGGACCACGTGCCGGAGCTGATGTAGGCGAGCCTCCCGCTTCCCTCGGTCGCAGCGCCGGGCACGCCGGCCACGGCTGAGCCGGTGTCGTGCGTCGCGGGGGCGATTACTTCGATACCCGCGTGCAGGCCCGTGCGCTCGCACACGCCGGGAAGCAAGCGCCCAAGCCGGGTGCCGGGCTGCACGACTTCGGGCAACAACGTCGTGGGCAAGCCGAGTTTAGCCAGCAGGTCCACCGACCACGTCTTTTTTGTCGGGTGAAAAAACTGCGTCGTCGTGGCGTTCGTAAATTCGCAAACGCGCGCGCCGCACATCTTGAAGTGCAGATAGTCCGGAATCATCAGGAACTTATCCGCCGAGGCTAGCAGCGCCGGGTCGCGCTCGTGCGCGGCGAGGAGCTGGTAGAGCGTGTTGATCTCCATGAACTGCACGCCGCTCGCCGCGAAAATCTCCTCGTGCGACACCCGCTCCTTCACCTTCTCCAGAATCCCGCGCGTCCGAGGATCGCGATAGTTCCACGGCTGCTCGATCAGTTCGCCGGCCTTGTCGATCAGGACGTAATCGACAC
>JBEDKU010000722.1:0-3287 GCA_041172045.1 Verrucomicrobiota bacterium
TTCTGGCCGATCCGGTGGGTTCGGTCGATGGCTTGGTTTTCGACGGCGGGGTTCCACCATGGATCGTAGAGAATGACATACGATGCCGAGGTGAGGTTGAGGCCGGCGCCACCCGCCTTGAGCGAGAGCATGAAGACGGACGGGTCCTTGGTTGTCTGGAAGCGTTCGATCTCGCCCTTCCGGTCCTTGGTCTGGCCGGTGAGGTAGTTGTAAGGGCGGTTGTTGAGTTCGAGGCGCGCCTTGATGAGGTCGAGCATGGAGACGAACTGGGAGAAAACCAGGACCTTGTGACCCTCCTCGTGGAGCTGGTCCAACAGGTAGAACAGCGATTCCATCTTCGCGGATTCCTCCTTGAGATACTTCGGATCGATGAGGCCGGGGTGGCAGCAGATTTGCCGCAGGCGCATGAGGCCTTGGAGGATGGCGAAGGAGTTTTTCTTCACCGCCTCGTCGGAATCGAGACCTAGCAGCGCTTTCTGAATGCGCTTGAGCTCGTTCTTGTAGAGCTCCACCTGGATGCCTTCCATCTTCGAGTAGACCTCCTCTTCGGTCCGCGGCGGAAGATCCTGGGCGACCTGCAGCTTGGTGCGGCGGAGAAGGAACGGACGCAGGCGCGAGGCGAGGCGGCTCTGGCTGAGCGGGTCCTTGCGCTTGTCGAAGCGTTTCTTGAAATAGGCGCGGCTGCCGAGCACGCCGGGCATGGCGAAGGCCATCAGCGACCACATGTCGAGCAGGCGGTTTTCGATCGGCGTTCCGGTGAGGACCAGGCGGTTCTGGGAGTCCAACTCGCGGGCGCACTTGGCGGCCTTGGAGTCCGGATTCTTGATCTGCTGGCCTTCGTCAAGGATGGTGGTGAGCCACTTGATGCCGTTGAGCTCCTCGCCGCAGACGCGGAGCTGGGCATAGTTGAGGACCAGGATGTCGATGTTGTTCTGGATGTGCGGAACGTCGATGTCGTCGCGGTTCTTGAGAATCTTGACCTTGAGCTGCGGGGTGAATTTCCCGGCTTCGCTGTACCAAACGTCGAGCACGGATTTCGGGCAGACGACGAGGGCTGGCTTTTTCATGCCTCCGGTCTTGCGGTGTTCCTCGAACAGCCAGAGCAGATAGGTGAGCGACTGGATGGTTTTTCCGAGCCCCATGTCGTCGGCGAGGATGCCGCCGAAGTTGTTGACGCAGAGGTAGGCGAGGAACTTGAAGCCATCCACCTGATAGGGGCGGAGGGTGGCGTTGAGGCCTTCCGGCAGGTCGGGGTTGACCTCGAGCTGGATGTCGTTGGCGCGGTTCTTGATGCGCTCCCAGGCTTTCGGATCGAAGACCTCGGCGGCCTTGGGATCGGAGAGCTGGAGGGCGTGCATGCGGTGGGTCTCGCCGGAAAGGTCGAAGGGGTCGAGCCCGAGACGGGTGACGGCCTCGCGTTGGTCGGCGTCGAGCTTGATTTCCAAGCGCATCCAGGTGCCGTCGTCCATGCGGACGTAGCCACCGCGGGCGGCGACGAGCTGGCGGATCTGGGCTTTGGAGAGGTTGGCACCCTGCACGTCGATGACGATGCGGAGGTCGAACCAGTCGATGTCCTGGCCGACGACCTCGAAGCGCACGGCGGCGGTGACGGGATCGGCGAGGATGGACTTGAGGCGGAGGTCGATGTCGAGCTCGATGTTCTCGGGCATCGCCTTGATCCATTCCGCGAATTTCTCGGGGAACTGCTTGGTGATGCGGGATTTGAAGGAAAGCAGCTTCTCGTCGTAGCTGAGACCCATCTCGTCGAGGATGGAGGGGACCGGATAGAGGTCCTCGCGGGCGAAACGCAGGAGTTGTTTGCCTTTGACGGGCTGTTGTTCGGCGAGTTCCCAGCCTTCCTTGACGAGGCGCTCGGTGCGTCGGCCCTTGGTCTCGATGGCGGTGACGTCGATGACAAGGTGCTCGGTCTCGGCGGCGGTGAGGCCGGCGATCAGCTTCATTTCGAACTTCGGTTTGAGCTCGAGATCGACGACGCGTTTCTTGAGCGACTCGGGAAGCGCAGCGCCGATCTTGCGGAGGAATTCGACGCCTTCGAGCGAGTCGATGACGCGCGTCGGAATCAGATAGCGCGGCATGACGTCGGTTTCCTCCAGCCAGCGTGGCGGGCCGGGGAAGACGGTTTCGTCGGATTGATAGAGTTCCTTGCGGCCGGGCAGCAGGCGCACGGAGTGGGAGACGTTTTCGCCGGCGGCGGTGACGAGTTGGAGCGCGAAGCTCTTCGGATCGTAGGGTTCGTCCTCACAAACCCAGGAAAGCGGCTCTTCGGAGACTTTGAATTCCCGTTCGTCGAGGTTGACGATGTAGCCGATGAGGGCGGGCTGGCGGAAAACACGGTTCATGAACCGGCAGGACTCCTCTTGGTCGAAGTCGAGGGTGGTGTCGCCGTATTTGCGGAAGAACGCGAGGTAGTGTTCCCACAGCGTCTGGCTGGAAGCGTCCATCAGCAGGGCGGCTTCGTGATGGAGATTGACGTAGTTCTCGATGTCGTTTTTCTCGCGGAGTTGGATCCAGACACCGGCTTTTTCCTCTTTCACCTCGAGGCGGGCCTCATTGATGGTGGCGACGAGGCGGAAGGCGACGGTGAGCGGCGCATCCTGCGGCGGCCGCTCGTTGACGTGTTCGATGCGCTCATACCAGGAGGCGACTTCGCGCTCCTGCTCCCAGTCCGCCATTTTTTTCTGCACGTGACCGAGATCGGTGATCACGCTCATGAACTCGGGGTAGGGGAGCTTCTTCTTGTAAAACGCGTAAGCGATGTAGTTCCAGAACTCGAGGATGTCGCCCGGCGGGATGGGCCAGAGTTCGAGCGGCTCGTAAGTGGTGATTTCCCAACGCGGGGTGATGCGGACCATGTCGTGGTCGTGGAGTTCGCCCTCGATGACGTAGCGGCGGTAGCGTTTTTCGATTTTGGTGACGAAATCCGCCTCCTTGTCGTCGAGCTCGCGGCCGAGTTTCTCCTCGATGATGTCGAGCACCGGCGTGTCGTCGAATTCGTTCGGCGATTCCGGCAGGTCCTCGCCACGGTGCATGCGCTCCATCATGGTGGCATACTGGCAGGCGCCGGCGATCAGCTCGTCCTCGGCGGTGCAGGAGCCGAACCAGCGGTTTCCCTGGAGGCGGAGACTGGTGCGGAAGGTGCCGGCTTCGTCTTCGACGCGGCCTTGAATGAAGAGGTGGTTTCCGAAAATCTGGGTGACGGCGCCGTCCTTTTGCAGCATTTCCCCCCGCTTTCTGGCTTCCTCTGGAAAACTGTTGAGGAAATTAAG
>JBEDKU010000723.1:0-4618 GCA_041172045.1 Verrucomicrobiota bacterium
AGCCACTGGTCCTGCGGATGTCCGCATCCAAGCCCGCCTTGATGCAACGGTCGACCAGCCATTCCGCGCAGCGCTGCATGTCGGCCGCATGATCGGACTGGGCGCTGATGCTGGGGATGCGGGTGTAGGCGAAGAGTTCTTCGATGAAACGCTCTTCATTGTTCTCGAGGTAATCAAGGGCGGTTTTTGGAGTCATGGTGTAAGGTTTTTATAATTCGATTTCTTGAGCCGCAATCATATTTTGGCATAGTCACTAAAATCTCTGGCAGGGTGATTTCCTAATCTAAGTTTACCTAACATCATAGTGGGGATGATTCGTCGGTAGCCCATGCGGGGAGGGTCCCGGCGTCGCGGAAATGTTAGTCCGGGCGGTTGAACCACTGCGGGATACTCTGCTCGTTGGCTGATAGGTCGGCCTCCGAGGTCGGCTCTGACATGCCGGTCTGCAGCAGGCCGATGCCGTGGCAGAAGTCCTTTCCCTTGATGGCTAACCACGTGGCCGGTCCGGCGGCGATGAAGAACAATGCCCAGGAAGAGATGCTCACGCCAAGCCCGGGGCCGACATGATCCCGCCTCTGCTCGAGGTGCCCTAGCCGAGCCTGCTAGTAAGTCAATGATTTCACCCTGCGGCCCGGCTCGCCACCGAGCGGGATGAAGCGTTCCACCTTGGGCGCGTCCGGCCTAACGCCCACCAGGGCTCCTGCCGGCGGCCCGAGTGCCGAAAGCACGTAGCGGGTGGATCCCGCACTCCATCGTAGGCTGGCGGAGTTGAGCGCGGATGATGGGGAGTGCCTGAACAACTGGATTGCCACCCGTCGTGGCGAACCCACAGGGACAACACAGGACTGAAGGGCGCAACCTCACCCTGGGTGTTGAGAGCAAAGACAGCCCTCTTTCCGGAGCGCTGGATCCGTCCTGCCCGCACGGCGTGTGGAGGATGGAATGATCATGGGAGAGGAGGAATGGAATGGTTCGTTCGCGGCAGGATCGTTAGTTGAAGAGGCCTGATCCCAATGACGCGCACGCGCTGAAGTTTCCTCGCCTGTATTCCCTGCCGGATCCCTTCACGGACTGGAACAAGTCCGATGGCCTCACTTCCCGATCTTGCGCAGGATCTCCCCCAGTCGGGTGAAATGGCTTTCGTCGAAGCCTATCGCCTGCTTGAGCTGATAGTCGCGTTCGAGAAGGTTTCCGATCCTCGCGGCGGTGGCCCGTGACCTGCCGTCGATGAGGCCGCGGGCGCGGGTGTACCAGGCTCCGACCGGGACGGGGTAGTCGCTGCCGTGGACAAAGCGGTCCTGGAGATGGCACTTGACGATCCTGCGAAACACCGCGCTGCGGAAGGGCGTGTTGAGGGCGCTGGTGTCCGCGTAAAGGTGGGGGAACTCCGCCATCATCGTCACCAGGTGGTCGAAGTAATCACGATCGAAAAGCGCGCTGCGGCTCGCGGCGTGCGCGGCGATCACCTTCACGCCGATTTCAAGCGGACGTCGCAGGAACTCCGGATCTTGATAGAGCGGATTTGCGACCGGAACCGTCATTTCGCCGCCGGTATGAGCTAACAAAGGCAGTCCCGCCGCCGCCATTTTCTCCCAGAAGGAGTCGTGGCGTGGCAGCGAGCAATTCACATCAAGGCAGTTCGGCAGGAGCTTCAGCGCCCTCGCGCCCCGCTCCAGACAGCGATCCAGCTCGTCCAGAGCGTCGCGCCGGGCGGGATGAATCGATACCGCAGGGAGGAACTCGGGGTATTCCTCACAGATGGAGAAGAGATAGTCGTTCGGCACATGGAAGGAGCCGAATTGTCTCTTGGTGCCATCTTCGTTGTAAACCTCATCCTGGGCTAACAATAACGCGTGATCCAGTGACGAGGTCCGGAGCATCTCGACGATGCGCGCCACATAGACCTCGTCGAAGTTCTGGTGCAGAAAACTGATCGGCATGGCGACCATCCGGGCCATGAGTCCGCCCATCATGCGGTGCCAGCCGCTCATTTTCAGCCAGCAGCCGCTGCCGTTACGGCCGTTTCCCACGAGGTGGATGTGGCAGTCGAACCGGGGGAGACGGCCATCGGGTGCGGGTGCGTCGTGCGTCATCTGGGGTGAGCGGGAAAATAGCGGATGTGCCCCGGGTGCCAAGGTTTTATCGGGATCTGACTTGCATCCCCGGGCGGATGAGTGCCAGCTTTCAAACCTTCAGAATCAATCGATCAACCCTCCGATTCCATGAGCAAGCAAATGCGCATCGTCCACACCACGGAGTATCATTACAAAGAGGTCGTCACCTTCGGCGTGCACCGGGTGCTGATGCGGCCGCGGGAAGGGCATGACATCCGGATCATGAAGGCGGCGGTGGAGGTCTCTCCGCCGTGCTCGATCGACTGGGTGCGGGACATCCAGGGCAATTCGATTGCGTTGATTACCTTCCTTGAGCCGTCCGCGTTCCTCAGGATCCACAGTGATCTGATCGTGGATCTGAATGAGGAGCGCTTCATGGAGCCAGGCATCGCCAGCCTCGCACGGGAGTATCCGTTCCAATATGCGGCGGACGAGCAGATCGATATTCTGCCGTTCCGGCTTCCGAGTTATCCGCATGACGGCGACCGTCTGCTGGAGTGGCTGCGCGGGGTCTATCAACATGGCACCGTGGTCAACACCCTGGAGCTGCTTCAGCGTCTGAACACGGCGGTTTTCAATGCGATCACATACACGTGGCGGGAGGAATACGGAGTTCAACTGCCGTGTGAGACCTTGAGGCTGGGAACCGGATCCTGCCGTGACTACGCGGTCTTCATGATGGAGACCGCGCGGCACCTGGGATTCGCGGCACGCTTTGTGACCGGCTACATCCAGATGGGTGAGGGGCAGCACGGTGCCACCCACGCGTGGACGGAAATCTATCTTCCGGGGGCCGGTTGGCGCGGCTTTGATCCGACGAACAACAAGATAGCCGGCTCCGAGCATGTGGCGGTGGCGGTCACCCGCGAACAGGAAAAGGCCTCGCCGATCTCGGGTTCATGGTCGGGAGCGTCCGACGCCTTCAAGAGCATGAGCGTGATCGTCCGGGTGGAGGCGATCCATCCTGCGGTGCCTGGGGGGGTGTGAAAAGTGGCCGGGCCGGGAAGTGGTTGGCGCGTCCCGCCTGTCAGATCCGGGCGAGACGCCCGGACAACGGCCTGGAGCGAGACGCTCCAGCCCCTGCCGCCGGTCTTAGGGCACGCGTTCGAAGGTGATGCCGGGGTCGCCGCGTGGTCCGCCGGCGAGGGTGAAGCTGAGTTTGGAATCCTCCGGGAACGTGATCGCACCGACTAACTGCGAGTCCTCCGAGGAGAGCACCAGCAGGTTTTCCTCCGCGATGCCGAACTCGCCCGCCAGATCGCCGGCCTTGTCATCCTTGTCGAAGGTCCAGGTGAATCTGCCGTCCTCCTTGAGGACGAGCGTGACGGATCCTTCCTCGCGTTTGCTGACCCAGGTGCCGACGATTTTGTCCGGATCGACCATGGCTGGCACGGGCGGCTCTTGCGGCACTTCCGATTCTTCAGCGGCGCTGGCGAGGGAGTCCTTGATGAGGTCCCGGAGTTGCGCGGAGACCGTGTCCCGTGGCTCGAGAACGGCCACCCGGTCGAACAGGTCGACCGCATGTTCGAGATGGCCGAGCACGAGATAGTGGTAACCCAGCACGAAATGCGCCGCGGCCGAGTCCGGGTTGGCGTCGGTGTGGTCCTCGAGCTTGCGCAGCAGTTCCTCGTAGGTTTCCTGTGAGTCAAACAGGCCGGTCATGGTAGTCCAATCCCAGCCCGGTCCGGAGGCTAACACCGAGTTGAGCACTCCGGCGGCATCCTCGAAGCGACCGAGCGCGAAGAAGATCAACGCCCGGAATTCATGCAGGGCCACGTCTCCGGGAACCTGTGCAAGGGCAAGATCCACCGACACGAGAGCGGCGGCGAAATCGCCTTTGTGGAACGCGGCGAGGGCGGCCTCCATGGCGTCATTGGCCTTTTCGTCCGCAGCTTCCTCGATGGAGGCTTCGCCCGGTGGCAGTTGACCGGCGACGACCGTGATCGGCGCACTGTAGTTGATGATCGTGGTGCCGCTGCGGGTGACGATCGGAGGGGCGGGGAACGGATTCACAAACACCTGATAGCCCGAATTGAAAATCACGTTGCCAAGACTCCATGCGGCGATGCCCCACGCAACTCCGTTGTTGCGGCGGTTCCAGCCGTGGCACCAGCTTCCGTGATACCAGGAATGGCGGCGGCTGCACCACCAGGGGCGGCGGCCCCAGTAGCTGGGTCGGTAGCTCCAGCTCCGGTTGTTGTTGATGTTCGTATTGATGTTGATGTTGTTATTGTTGAAGTCCGGGCGGTTGTTGGACGGGTTCCTGACGCCCCAGTTCCCCCACTCGTCGCCCCAGCCCGGCCGATTGGGGCGGGAATCGGGCCGGTTGTTCAGGTTCAAATTTGGCCGGTTGTCGAGGTTGATGTTAGGTCGATTGATTCCTCCTCGGGGACGGGTGACCTGGCCCGGGCGGGTGTTTCCCGGGCGGGTCACATTGCTTCCTCCGGGACGATCGCCAGGGCGCGGGAAAGTCACATTGCCGGGCCGCGTGGCCGGTCGTGTGG
>JBEDKU010000724.1:0-12726 GCA_041172045.1 Verrucomicrobiota bacterium
TCACCGACGTCCACCATGGAGATGACCATGTTCGGGAACACGCCGGAGGCTTGGAGCGGGGTGACGATGGTTTCCCCTTCCTTGACGGCTTCGTGGACCTTTTCGATGGCGTGGGAGATCACGACATTACCCGCGGTGTCGCGGGTGATGTTGAGGGCCTGGAGGATGGGGACACCGGAGGTCACCAAGGTGCCGAGCGTGCGGGAGAAGCGGGAGACGGCGCTCTTGCGCTGGATGTCGCCAAGCACGGGCATTTTCAACTTCATGTTGTCGATGATCACCCGTCCACCGGCGGTGCGGCCCCAGATGTTGAAGAGGAAGACGCCGATGCCAAACATGATGAAGACGAAGACCACGTTCGGTACGAACAGCGGCCGGGCGAGGAAGAACTCGGACATGCCGAAGACGATCTTGGAGATGAGCGGCAGCTCGGAGTCCGTGTTGGTGAACATTTCCTTGAACTTCGGAACGATGAAAATCATCAGGAAGACGAGGATGGCGACGGCGATGAACATGACGATCACCGGATAGACCATGGCGGAAACGATCTTGTTTTTCAGCTTCTGGGCCTTTTCCTGATACTCGGCGAGACGGTTGAGGACGATTTCCAGAACACCGCCGAGCTCACCGGCCTTGACCATGTTGACGTAGAGCTTGTTGAAAATCTTCGGGTGCTGGGCGAGCGACTCGGAGAAGGTGGAACCGCCCTGGACGTTTTCCGCGAGCGCGCTGACGGTGGCCTTGAGCACCGGGTTGGGTTCTTGTTTCTCCAACACGGTGAGGCTGCGGAGCAGCGGCAGGCCGGAGTCGATGAGGGTGGCGAGCTGGCGGGTGAAAATCATCAGGCTCTTCGGCTTGATGCGACCACCGACGTGGCCCTTGGAGGAGGACTTGGCCTTGACGGCCTTGCCCTTTGCTTTGGCCGGAGCGGCCTTACCCTTGCCCTTGGTCTTTCCCTCTTCGTTGATCTGCGTGGGATAGAGGCCCTTGCCGCGGAGCTGTTGGATCGCTTCAGCCTCAGTGGCGGCGGACACGACGCCTGTGGTCTGTTCACCTTTTGCATCAAGAGCGGAGTATTGGAAATTGGCCATGGGAGTTGGGTTTGTTTGTCGATTCTGGAAGATTCTGTAAAGGATGGAAGTGGGGAAAACGGGAGCGTTAGGTGTATTTGAGGACTTCTTCGATGGTTGTAGTCCCTTGGTAAATACTCCGTAAACCATCCTCGCGGAGGGTGTTCATTCCCAACTCGACGGCTTTCTGTTTGAGGACCACGGAGGGAGCGCGCGAGGTGATCAGTTCGCGGATCGGGTCGGTCACGTTGAGAAGTTCGTAAAGACCCCGACGGCCGCGGTAGCCGGACTGGCCGCAGGCGTCGCAGCCGCCACCGGTGAAGAACTGCTTGTCACCCAGCTCGTGGGCCGAGACGCCGAGCTGGTTGAGAATGGATTCGTTAGGCTCGTAGGGGGTTTTACACTCCTTGCAAATGGTCCGGACCAGGCGCTGGGCGAGGATCCCTTCCAGCGAGGCGGAGACCAGGAACGGCTCGCAGCCCATGTCCACAAGACGGGTGACCGCGCCGGGGGCGTCGTTGGTGTGAAGGGTGGAGAGGACCAAGTGACCGGTCAAAGCAGCTTGAATGCCGATGGTGGCGGTCTCCTTGTCGCGCATTTCCCCGATCATGATCCGGTCGGGATCCTGACGGAGGAAGGCCCGCAGAACGCGTGGGAAATCGAGGCCGATGGCTTCGTTGATCGGGATCTGGATGATGCCGTCGATGTCATACTCGACCGGATCCTCGGCGGTGAGGAGCTTGGCGTCGATGGTGTTGATGCGGCGGAGCGCGGCGTAGAGCGTGGTGGTCTTGCCCGCGCCGGTGGGACCGGTGACGATGAAGATGCCGTTAGGCTTCTCGATCGTGTCGGTGATGTAGTTGTAGATGTGGTCGGTGAGACCAAGATTTTCGAGCGAGAGGTTGACCGACGAGCGGTCGAGCACCCGGAGCACGATGGACTCGCCGTGGTGGGTCGGCAGCGAGGAAACGCGCATGTCCACGTGCTTGTCGCCGAACTGCTTGACGATCCGGCCGTCCTGCGGGATGCGGCGCTCGGCGATGTTCATGTTGGACATGACCTTGACGCGCGAAATGATGGGCCCGGCGAGGTGGATCGGCGGCGGCGCCATTTCATAAAGCGCGCCATCGACCCGGTAGCGGATCTTGAAGTCCTTTTCAAACGGCTCGAAGTGGATGTCGGAGGCCTTCTCCTTGATCGCCTGATAGAGCACGAGGTCCACGTAGCGGATGATCGGCGCGGAGTTGGCCTCGGCTTCGAGGTCCACGGCGTTGAGCGAGTCGCCGCCGATTTCGAGCTGGCTGAGGATGTCCTCCATCGCCTTGCCCTCGCCGCCGTAGCACTCGTTGATTTTCGCTTCGACGAGGTAATCCGGTGCGACGACCACGGTAATTTCACGACCGAGGGCGAAACGCAGGTCTTCAGGTGTCTGCGGGTTGAGCGGATCGACCAGCGCGACATACAGACCGGTCTCGTCGAAGGCGACCGGGAGCGCGCCATGAAGCCGGGCGGTGCCGGCGGGAACCAAGGCGAGCAGCGCCTCGGGCGGCGTCCAGTCCTTCAGATCCACCATGCTCGTCCCCAGCTCGGAGGCTACGACCGGCCAAACATCGTCGCGATGTTGGATGATCTGGAAGTCGGCGAGAATTTCCGCGATCTCCTTCCCGCTGTGGCCAAGCTCCGCGAGGATGTCCTGGGCGAGGGTTTGGTCGATGAGACCGCGCGATTGGAAAAGTTCAATAATCTGTTGATTGTCCATGGGACTGGGAAGCGGAAGGGTTTTCGAAAAGAGGTCGAAGTGGGCGGATTAGTCGAGGTCGGACATGGTGGCGTGAACCACCTCGCTGCCGGAGGTGAGGCCGGAAAGCACCTTGCGGATGCCGTCCTCGCGCAGGGTGCGCATGCCGAGCTCGCGGGCGCGGCGGCGGAGCTGGGTGGTGGTGAGACCGGTGTTGATCATGCTGCGGACCTCGTCGTCGATGATGAAGGTTTCGAAAATCCCCATCCGGCCCTTGTAGCCGTTGCCGCGGCATTTTTCGCAACCGACCGGGCCGAAGATCGTGGCCTCGGTCATCCGCGACGCGTCGAGCGAGAGCGCCCGCATTTCCTTGTCGGTCAATTCGGCGGGACCCTTGCAGATCGGGCACAACTTCCGCACCAGGCGCTGTGCGAGCACGGCGCGGACGGCGGAGGCGATCAGGAACGGTTTCACCCCGATGTCAGCGAGACGGGCGACGGCGGACGGCGCGTCGTTGGTGTGAAGCGTGGAGAAAACCAAGTGACCGGTGAGTGACGCGTTGATGGCGATGTTCGCCGTCTCCGCGTCCCGGATTTCCCCGATCATGATGATGTTCGGCGCTTGCCGCAGCATCGCGCGGAGGGCGGCGGCGAAGGTCATGCCGATGTCGGCCTTGACCATGACCTGGTTGATGCCGGGCAGCTCGTATTCGACCGGGTCTTCGACCGTGATGATCTTTTTGTCCGGCTTGTTAATGACGTTGAGACAGGCGTAAAGCGTGGTGGTCTTGCCGGAACCGGTGGGACCGGTGACGAGGATGATTCCATCCGGCAGGCCGAGGAGTCCCTCGAAAACGACTTGGTCGTCGGAGAAAAACCCGAGTTCGGGAAGGCCGAGCAGCAGCGCTGTTTTATCGAGAATCCGCATGACGATGGATTCACCGTGGTTGGACGGGACGGAAGAAACCCGGAGATCGACCTCCTTGTCGCCCATTTTCAATTGGATCCGGCCGTCCTGCGGAAGTCGCTTCTCCGCAATGGACATGGTGCCGCTCATCACCTTCAAACGGGCGATGATCGCCGGAAGCAGCTTCTTGGGATGGGTGTCCACGTGCACGAGCTTGCCGTCGAGACGGTAGCGGATGCGGACGGAGGTTTCCAACGGCTCGATGTGAATATCGGAAGCGCGCAAGCGGAACGCCTCGGTGAGCGTCTGCATCACCAGCTTGATGATCGGCGCGTCATCGCCGGCGGGGCCGGCCTCCGCATCACCACCGGTGACGGAATAGCCGTCGGGAGCGGTGGAGGCCGCCTCGGTGGAATGATAAAACTGCTTCAGGTGGTCGTGAATATCCTGCTGCGTTACGCAGACCAGATTCAACTCGCGCCCGATGGCGTGGGGCAGAGTGTCAAGCGCCTCAAAATCAAGTGGATCGGCGATCGCGATGGTCAGCGAGAGCCCCTCGTCCTGCACCGGAATCACGCGGTAGCGCTTGGCGATCTCCTCGGAAATGGTCTCGGTGATGCCCGGATCGAAGGCGACGTCCCCGAGGCGGATGAAGGGAATTCCGGCGTTCGCGGCGAGGGTTTTCGCGACGTTGTCCTGGGTGAGGGCGGTATGCGCCAGAAGGTGCTCGACGATGGTCTCACCTCCGGAAAGCGCGTTGCGCGCGTGGGCGACGTCATCGGGGCTCACCATTCCGGCTTCGGTAAGCAATTCGGCAAGATAATCTTCGTTGGAAAACACTGGGCTCTGAGTCCTTAGAGGTGGATTTTAAATTTGAGCAATTCGAGCCATCGCCCCTTGCTGCGTCTTGCGCAGATTGGTCAACCCACCCCGGCGTTGTCAACCAGCCACATCACATGGATGGATGATTTTGAGTTCACCTGCACGTCTCACCGCGAATGTAGTCACCATGACCATCCATTCCCCGCCCGAAGCTCTGTTTACAAGCGCACCGCCAGCCGGGTCTGCTTGCTGAGCGGGAACTCCTGCGCCACCCGGGCGTGCGACCGACGGTGAATTCCCACCAGCATTCCGACCGCCGCCAGACTGAAAACCAGGCTGGTTCCGCCGTAGCTCACGAACGGAAGAGGCAGACCGTCGTTCGGCAGCATCGCGGTGGTGACGGCGATGTTCTGCATCGCGGGCACCACGATCACGCAAGTCAGGCCCAGCGCCACGCAGCGGTTGAAAACATTGTTCGCCTGAAGCGCGATCCCGCAGCCGCCGATGGCGATCAGCACGTAACAGAAAACCACGCCAAGCGTGAACGGCAGACCCAGCTCCTCGCCGACGACCGGGAAAATGAAGTCGATGTGGGCGAACGTCAGCGTCCCGAATTTCTCGCTGCCATTGCCCAGTCCGACGCCCCACGGACCGCCGTTCCCCAGCGCGAGAAGCGCGCGCCACTGCTGCATCCCGCGATCCAGTTGGTTGACCGGGTTTTCCAGATCCAGCCACGCCTCGATCCGCCCCCATCGGTTGGCGTCGTTCATCACGTAATAGGCCCCACCACTCATCACTAACAATGCGGTCGGCACCGCGTATAACAACCGGGTCCCCACGCAGAACATGATCGCCCCGACCGCGACGCCGAGGGAAAGCGACGTCCCGACATCCGTCTCGCCGGCGATGAGGAGAATCGGAAATCCCGCGATCATGCCCGGGATGATAAAGCCACGCCAAAGCGTATGCACCTCCGTCTGCCAGCGGGCGAACCATGCCGAGAGCGCCAGCACGATCACGATCTTCGCCGCCTCGGACGGCTGGAACTGGCCGATCAGCGGCACCTTGATCCACCTGTTGGAACCGAGCTGGGGATCGGCGATGCCGGGCACAAAGCAACAGATCAGCAAAACGCAGGCTCCGCCGAGCATCCAAGGAGAGAATTTACGGAACCACTCCAAGGGAAATCTCGCGGCGGAAATCGCCCCCACCAGCCCGACGCACACCATCAGCGCCTGACGACTCAGGAAATGATAGGGACCGAATCCTTTGACCCATGCGCCCGTGCTCGTCAGCATGATCAGCCCCAGCGCGACAAGCGCCGCGACGGCCGCGCACAGAATGATCGAACAATGACGGGTCATCGGATGAGAATGTTAGTTGGGAATCACCAGGCTCATGCCCACCTTCATCTTCTTCGCGTCGCTGATGCCGTTGGCCTTCATGAGCGCGTCCTGGTTCACCTTGAAACGATTGGCGATGCGCCAGACGCTGTCGCCGCCCTGCACCACGTAGGACTTGCCCGAGGTACCGGCCGGGGCGGCCGCGCGATTGATGTTAGGCTTGACCAGTTGCGCGCGCGGCGCGCTGCTGACATCCACCGGCACCGCCTCCACCAGCCCGCGGTCGATGTCCACGGGCGTCAGGTTCCGAATGGCGGTGACCTCCTCGGACTCCACCGCGATGATGCGCTTCGGCGGGATTTTCAGCAACAGTCCCGGCACGATGTCCACATGCTGGTTGATCAGGCGGAGATCCGCCTCCTCCACCTCCGCCGCCGCCGCGATGCGGGCGTAGTTGTCACCCTGCCGGACGATGTAGGGCTTGTCGCCCGCGGCGATCCGGGGGCGTTCCACCTGCACCGGCGCGCTGGCCACCACCGCGTCCTGCTTCGCCGTCTTGGCGGCATCCGCAACCTCCGGCGCACGGTCGTCGAGGAATTTCTGATGTACGAAAATCAGCCCGATCGCGACGATATGGATCAGGAAAATGATCGTCAGCGCGCGCGAGATTTTCGAACCGCCGTCGTCCTCTTCCATCTCGGCGGCGTTGGCCGTCGCCGCGACGCGTTGCTTTCGGTTTCCGGTGACCGCGCGAAGGCGCTTGAACATTCCGTTTTTCACGTTGCTGCGTTTGACTGGGAGGGTGTGGGGTTTCATGGCGGTTAGCGAAGTTGGTGGACGAGATCACGGAAGGCGTTTCCGCGTTGCTCGTATCCGGTGAATTGATCGAAAGAAGAGGTTCCAGGCGAGAGAAGGACGGTCGATCCGCGCGGGGCGAGACTGCGTGCGGCGGCGACCGCGGCGGCGAGCGTGGAAACGGACTCACTAGGAACGGCCTTGGCAAACAGGTCCGCCAGCGGCCTTGCGATCTGCCCGAAGGTGACGACTGCCAGCGCTTTTTCCATCAGCAGCGGAACGACGGGTGAGTAATCCAACCCCTTGTCCTTGCCGCCGGCAATGAGCACCACCGGCCGCGTTTGCGAGCGCAGCGCGCTTTCCAGAGCATGCAGGTTCGTCGCCTTCGAATCATTCAGATATTCCACCCCGTCCAGCGTGCGGATGAGTTCACACCGGTGCGGCGGCGGCGCGTAGCCGTGCAGCGCCTGACGCATCGTCAGCGAGGAAACTCCAAGGGCCAGGCAGGACGCGAACGCCGCCATCAGGTTCTCCGAGTTGTGAAGCCCGCGCAGGCCGGTGTCGTGCTCCATGTCGATCCACGTCTCACCGGCGTGCGCGATGGTATGGCCCGCGGAATACCAATCCGCGGATGGATCGGTTGTGGAAAACGTCACCACCTTCGCGGCCAGCGCGGGCAACTCCTCCCCGAGCCTGACCACCGCGGTATCGTCCGCCGTCTGGTTTTCAAAAATCCGCAGCTTGGCCGCCTGATAGGCCTCCACCGTCGGGTAGCGGTCCATGTGGTCGGGAGCGAAATTCAGCCACACCGCCACCACCGGATGGAGCGTGCGGATGGTCTCCAGTTGGAAGGAACTCAGCTCCAGCGAGACCACCGCCGGCGGGTTTGCATGAAGCACCACTTCCGCGAACGGAGTGCCATAGTTGCCGCAGGCGGTGCCGCCAAGGTCGGCATGGGCGAGGATCCGCTCGATCAACTCGGTGGTCGTGGTTTTCCCGTTCGTCCCGGTGATGCCGACGATGCGGCCACCGTAAAACCGTGCCGCCAGCTCCACCTCGCCGATCACCTCCCCCGCATGCGCGGAAAACGCCGCGACGTAAGACCCATACGTATCGATTCCCGGGCTAACCACCAACAGATCCGAGATCAGTTCACGGCCCTGATCCTCGGTCGCGTTCGGGTGAATCTCCACACCGGCCGGCATGTTGGCGAATGCCTCCGGGCCAGCGCGGTCCCACGCCGACACCACCGCGCCCTCGCGCAGCGCGAGCGCCGCAGCCGCGCGGCCGCTGCGTCCCACGCCAAGGATGGCGACATGTTTACCGGTGAGATCCATGGTTGATTCAGGCGATTTTAAGTAGAGCGAGACCGAAGAGGGCGAGCATGATGGAAATGATCCAGAAGCGGATGATCACCTGGTTCTCATGCCAGCCTAGCAGCTCAAAATGATGGTGGATCGGCGACATCTTGAAGATCCGCTTTTTGCGCAGTTTGAAGCTGCCGACCTGAAGGATGACCGACATCGCCTCCATCACAAACACTCCGCCGATGATGACGAGCAGCAGCTCCTGCTTGGTGCAGATCGCCGCCGTGCCGAGCGCGCCGCCGATCGCCAGCGAACCGGTGTCGCCCATGAACACCTTCGCCGGATGGCAGTTGAACCACAGGAAGCCGAAACACGCGCCGACCAGCGCCATCAGGAAGATCGCCAGCTCGCCGATGTAGCGGTTGTGCGGGATGACCAGGTATTCCGTGGCCATGTAGAAATGACCCGCGAGATAGGCCAGGAACGCATACGAAAGAGCCACGCTGATCGTCGTGCCCGTCGCAAGTCCATCGAGACCGTCTGTCAAATTCACCGCATTCGAACACCCGACGATCACCAGCGCGAAAAACGGAATGATCATCCAGTGCAGGTTGATGATCTCTTCCTTGAGCAGCGGGAAACAAATCGCGCCGATGTCGATGGGGGTCTTCCCTAGCCGATAGCCGGCGAGACCGTCGGCGATCTGTTGGGGCGAGGCGCCGAAGCCGGAGATTTCCTTTTTGAAATAGAGAAAACACGCCGCGACCAGGGCGATCACCAACTGCCAGCCCAGCTTCCGCCGGCTGCTGATCCCGTCGGACTTCTTCTCCTTCACCTTCTTGTAGTCGTCGCAGAATCCCAACAACCCGCAGGCCGCCATGGTGCAGGCGCATACCGCGATGAACGGATTCAGCGGCCGGGCGAATACCAGCGTGGAAATCAACACCGAGCCGATGATGAGCACACCGCCCATCGTCGGCGTGCCGATTTTCCCGCCGTGCAGTTCCGCGAGTTTGTGAACCTCCGCCGCCGTGCGGATCGGTTGGCCGACCTTGAGCGAAATCAAGCGCCGGATCACCCGCGGGCCGAAGATAACGGATAGAATAAAGGAAAGCAACCCGGCGCTCGCCGCACGGAAAGTGATGTATTGAAACAGGTTTAAAAACGAAAATGTATAGGCCCACCCCTGCTTACCCGAGAGCTTCTCGGCTTCGAACGCCTGATACCAGAAATCGTAAATCGCGGGGAGCATCAGTTTCTGGGGAATGCGGCGTGCATGACACGCTCGACGGTTGCGGTGCGGCTGCCCTTGAAGAGCACCACGTCACCAGGTTTCACCTCGCGCGCCAGCCACTTGGCCGCTTGCTCGAGATCGGGAAAATGAGGTGAGTTCTTCGCCCCCTCGGCGATGCCTTCGGAACCCTCGCCCACGGCGACGACCGTGAGCTTGCGATCCGCTGCGAGAGCACCGGTCCGCAAGTGCGCGGCGGGTGCGTGCGGGCCGAGCTCGCCCATCCGGCCGAGCACGATGATGCGGCGCGAGCCGTTACTCACCGGCGTGTCCGCCAAGGTCTCGATGGCGGCCGCCATCGACTCGGGGTTCGCGTTGTAAGTGTCGTCGATGACGGTGGTGCCCTGATAGTCGTAACGCCCGAGGCGTCCGCCCGTGAGCGATACACCTGATAGACCGGCCGCGATTTCCGCCGGGGAGATCCCGAGTTTCCAGCCGACGCCCGCGGCCAGCAGCGCGTTGGTCACCATGTGGCGGCCGGGCACCGGCAGCGTGACTTCCACCGGTTCCTCACCTTCGATCACGAGCGTGAACGAGGTCCCGTCCACTTCGAAACGCAGGTCTTCCGCACGCACCAGACCACGGCCGTTACCGACGGCGATCAGGTGCGCCTTCGTCCGCTGGCGCAGGTAGTCGCAGAACTCACAGGTCGCGGGGATGAACAGGATTCCATCCGCAGGCAGCGCGCGGGCGAGCATGCCTTTTTCCTCGGCGATCGCCTCGCGGGTCTTGAGAAACTCGATGTGCGCAGTGCCAATGTTCGTGATAATCCCGTATTTCGGCCGGGCGATCTCACACAACGGGGCGATCTCGCCGGGATGATTCATTCCCATCTCCCAGACGGCGGCGGTGTGCTCCGGCGTCGTCGCCAGCACGGTGAGCGGCACGCCGATGTGGTTGTTCAAATTTCCAAGTGTCGCGGAAACATGGAATTTCCGCGAGAGCACGGCGGCGGTGAAATCCTTGGTGCTGGTCTTGCCATTCGACCCGGTGATGGCCACCACCGGAATGTCCAACTGTTTCCGCCACCAGCAGGCGAGGCGTTGCAGCGCGAGCAAGGTGTCGGAAACGACGATAACCGCCGTATCCGCAGGCGGCTCCCCTTCCCAATGCTGGACGATTGCGACCGATGCCCCGCTCTCGAGCGCTTTCGCGGCGAAGAGGTCGCCATTGAAGTTCTCCCCGCGCAGCGCGAAAAACGCCGCGCCCTGCGGCAGCGTGCGGGTGTCCGTCGAGACGCCGCCGGAAACCATTACGTCACCTCGTCCCGCGACAAGCGGCACGCCGAGGATCTCGGAAAGCTGTTGGGCGGAAATCGGTTTCATCGCATGTCTGAAATGGCTTGGGCACGGTCGCGAAGCGCCTTGCTCGCGTGTTTCCGGTCGTCGAAGTCAATCGTCTCTTCCGCGAACTGCTGGGTCGTTTCATGGCCCTTGCCGGCGATGAGGATGATGTCGCCGGAGAGCGAGTTCGCGATGGCGAAGTCGATGGCCTCGGCCCGGTCGGGAATGCTGCGGAAGGCCTTGCCCTTGAGCCCGCCCTCGATCTCGCGAATGATGGTTAGAGGATCCTCCGAGCGCGGATTGTCGGAAGTGACCACACACGCGTCACTGTGACGTGCGGCGGCGGCGGCCATCAGCGGGCGCTTGCCCTTGTCGCGATCGCCACCACAGCCAAAGACGGTGATGAGGCGGCGCGGATCGAGTTCCTTGAGCGTGCGGCAGGCGTTTTCCAAGGCGTCCGGCGTATGGGCGTAATCCACGAACACGGTCGCTCCGCCGGCATTGCCGACGTTTTCCATGCGTCCGGGAACCTGCGGTGCCTCGACCAGCGCGGCCACCGCCTCGCGCGGCTTGATGCCGCAGGCGCTGGCGGCGGCGATCGCGGCCAGTAAATTATACACATTGAAGCGTCCGATCAGCGGTGCGCGGACAAGGAAGGTTTTTCCTTTGCCCGCGAGCTCGAACTCCATCCCGCGCGCGTTCTGGCGGAAATTGTTCGCCCGGAAATCACTGTGGACGCCGAAGCCGAAACGCAGCACCGGCATCTTGCCGTCAAGCGAGGCCGCGAGCTCCGCACCATAGGCGTCGTCGGTGTTGATGACCGCCACCGGCTTTTTCCCGAGCGGGTTGGCCGCAAGCTCGTGGAACCATTCCGCCTTCGCCTTGAAATACGCGTCGAGCGTGCCGTGGTAGTCGAGATGATCCTGCGTTAGATTGGTGAACACACAGGCATCGAAGCCGACGGCGGAGATGCGTTTCTGATGGATGCCGTGCGAGGAGACCTCCATCGCCACGCCGCGGCAGCCGTTGTCGCGCATGCGGGTGAGCACGTCGCACAGCTCGATGGAACCGGGCGTGGTGTGCTTCGCGGGCTCCACCGTGCCCCCGTCATCGACGAGGATGGTGCCGAGCAAGCCGGCGCGGTGCCACGCGGATTTCATCAAATGGTGGAGCAGGAAAGCGGTGGTCGTCTTGCCGTTGGTGCCGGTGATCCCGGCCATGGACAGGTCCTTCCACGGATGACCTGCGAGAACCGAAGCCAGCGTCGAAACGGCGGCGCGGCTGTCAGGCACATGCAGCCACACCGCCGGAGCGGTGTAGTCGGACGGCGGCGCGGATTCCGCGAGGATCGCGGTGGCACCGGCGGCCAGCGCGTCATTGATGAAGCGGTGGCCGTCAAGCGTGGTGCCACGGATGGCGGCGAAGATCATGCCAGGCGCGACTTCACGCGAAGAAGCGGTGATGCCATGCACCTCCGCATCCAGCGATCCGGCGACCGTGACTCGTGATAGACTGGAAACAAGATCGCGGAGAATCATCGGGCGGCGGTGGCTAGCGGAGGTGGAACAGACTCGGTGGGTTGCAAATTCATGTGAGAGGCGACGCGGGCGGCGATTTTTCCGAAGACCGGCGCGGCGATGGTGCCGCCGTAACGCGTCACCTTCTGGGTGCGCGGGTCATCGATAACGACGATGCAGACAAACGCCGGATCCTGGGCGGGCATCATGCCGGCGAAGGAGACGATATAACTGTTCGCCATGTAGCCGCCCTTGGGATTGTGTTTCTGGACGGTGCCGGTCTTGCCCGCCGCGCGGAAACCGGGGACCGCCGCGCGGGTGGCGGTGCCGCCTGGTAGGACGACTTTTTCGAGAGCCGTCCGCATCTGGGCGGCGGCCTTCGGATTGAGCACGTCGTTGACGACTTCCGGCGGATAGTTCTCGACGATGGTGCCGTCGTTGGCGACGAGCGCCTTGACGATGTGCGGCTTGCGGAGTTTCCCGTCACCGGCGATGACCGAGTAGGCGCAGGCGAGCTGCAAGGGGGTCACATTCGTCGCATAACCGAAGCAGGCGCGGGAGAAGTCCATCACGTTGCCGGTGTCGCGGGCGATTCCGGCGCTTTCCCCGCTGAGCTGGATGCCGGTTTTTTTGCCGAATCCATACTTGTGGAGG
>JBEDKU010000725.1:0-5371 GCA_041172045.1 Verrucomicrobiota bacterium
CGACCGGCCGTCTCGAAGTGCCGGCAGTGGATCTCGCGGTCTGGAATTCCTATCGCATCGTGGCGCAGGGGTTCATGCTCCGGCATTTCGTCAACGGCAAGCTGGCGGCAGAGATCCAGGATGTGCAGCCAGACAAACGCGCGGCCAAGGGCGTCATCGCCCTCCAAGTCCACGCCGGTCCGGCGATGAAGGTGGAGTTCAAGGATTTACGCATCCGCTCCGGCAGCAAGCCGGACTCCGGCGGCTCGCCGACCGCTGTGTGGATCTGGAAAAGCGCCACCGCCGTCGAAGGTGAAAAGGCCTTTTTCCGCCGCGAGTTCCAGCTTCCGGCAAATCTAGCCAGCGCTTCGATGACCGTGATTTGCGACGATTCCCACCACTTGTTCGTCAACGGCGACGATCTCGGCGTGGCGAGCGGCTGGAATTCCCCGCGCAATTACGACGTGCTGTCCCATCTCAAGCCGGGCGGGCGAAATCTCATCGCCATCGAGGGCGTCAATGAACGCGGCAACGCCGGCATGGCGCTGCGTTTCCGGGCCACACTCAAGGACGGCAAGAAACTTCACATCGTTTCCGACGGCAACTGGCGCTGCAGCAGTGAAGCCCCGGAAGGATGGCAGAACCTGGATTTCCAAGCCAACGCCTGGCCGAAAGCCGTGGTCGTCGCGAAAATGGGCGATGCGCCGTGGGGCGCGGTGATGCCGCCGGAAACCGAGTGAGCGGTGTGGGGTGCGTTAGGACCGCTTCGGCAGGTGCCAGGGAGGATTCTTTTGGTATTCCTCCTTGATCGCGGGGTATTTGTCGCCGGCCATTTTGAAAATATAGGGTGAGATGACGAGCATCTGGAGTTGCAGGGCGCCGGCGTAAAGGAAGATCAGCGTGACGAGGCGCAGGGGTTTGAGCGGTTCCGCGGTCACCTGGTGGCCACCCGTATAGTCCCACAGGGTATTGCCGAGGCGCTTGGCGGTGAACAAACTCAAGGCTTGGCAGAACAACGCGAGGATGCTCCAGCCGAAGCCGATGCCGGTGAACATCACGCGCAGCGAGCGCCGGATGGCGGCGGAAAGATCGAGCTGGGAGTGGTCCTGGTTAACGACGCGCATGCCGAGCAGCCACTTGCCGGGAGTGGTGGCGTATTTGTGGATGAGCACGGATTCCAGAGCGAACCATGGTACGTATTGCAGGAACATGACCCACGGATTGAGCAGCACGGCCTCGATATCCTGGCGGGCGACCCACATGCCCAGCCACCAGAGGCCGGAGTAGAGCGAGAGGTCGAGCCAACGGGCCCAGAAGCGCCGGAGATAACAGCTCGTTCCCGCGGGTGCTGGATTCCGCGGGGGCGGGTTTTCCGCTTGCGGCAGCGGCGGCGGCAGGGAGGCGGACTTGAACTCGCGGGTGAAAAGGTCGATTTCAACCAGCGGTTTCCACGTGGCAAGGCCTTCATGCCAGGCGGGCGTGCTGGCGGGCAGCTCGCCGGCTTCGATTTTCCGGCGGACTTCGAAGTCGTGGAGGGGGCCGGTTTTCTCCCCGTCGCGGATGATCCAGATGTCCATGGGTCAGAGGTTGCGCAGGGATTTGGCGGCATCGCTGCGGGCCGCGAAGAAGGCGGGGACCAGTGCGGCGAGCGAGCAGAGGACGAAGGCCATGACGGCGAAGATCGCTTGCTCGAACGGGTCGTTGTGCGCCGGCAGGATGTCGAAGCCGGTGAACGAGGAGGTGAACGGATCGAAACCCAGCGACCGGAACAGCGCCTGGATGGAGCCGCGGAAATGGATGACCACGCGGCCGAGTCCGACGCCGAGGATGGCTCCGAGCGTGCCGAGGATCATGCCCTGATAGAGGAAGACCCGGACGATCTGGCCGGGAGCCGCGCCGAGCGCTTTCATGACGCCGATTTCCCGCCGCTTCTGGATGGTGACGGTGAACATGACGGCCATCATCGAGAAGGCGGAGATGAGGACGATGAACGAAAGCATGAAGTACATCATACCACGTTGTTGCTCGATGAGTGAGAAAAAGGCCTGATATTGCTGACCCCAGGTGATGAGCGTCCAGTCTTCGCCGAGGGTCTGGCGGGCGTCGGTGGCGAAGGTCTCGGCGTTGTAGGGATTGTCGAGGCGCAGGGCGATGCCTTGTACGGAGTCGCCCAGACCGGCGAGGTCCTGGGCGAGCGGCAGGGGAATGAAAAGGTCCGGCGTGACGGCCATTTGCGAGGCTTGATAGACGCCGGTGACCTGCGCCTCCTTGGGCAGGACGATGCTTTTGAGGCCTTTCAACGTTTCGGCGTCCATTTTCTCGGCGTCGGTGGTGTTGAGATCGGCGATCGCTTTTTCGATCTCCATCTTGGCGTCGGCGGTGAACAGGAAGCCGTTTGCGGTTTCCTCGGCGGTGTCCATGGCGAGCAGGATTTTCTCGATCAGCTCTTTCTCGGGTGTCCGGATGTCCTCGTCTAGCAGTTTAAGCAGCGGCGCGTAGGTCTCGCGATAGGCGGCCAATGGCAGGATGGGTTTGTCACCAGCCGTCTGCCAGGCGGTGCGGAGGGTTCCGGTGGATTTGTTCCAGACCTCGGCGAAGGCCTCGCGCACGGGCGGATTTTCCGTCGTTTTATAGGCCCGCATGACGCCCTCGATGTTGCGGGTGGACAGCAGGCGGATTTTGTCACCGACGCCGATCTGGAGCTGCTCGGCAAGGATCGAGGAGATGACCGCGCGGTCGTCGATGCCGAGGTCGGCGGTGGAGTCGGGGAATTTTTCCAAATCCAGCATCTGGGTGATGCCGGCGACCTGGCCGGGATCCGAGGTGTCGATGCCGCGGAACATCACGGGGCGCTGCCAGGACTGGACATCGACGATGACATTGTCCGAGACGTAGGCGGTGGCCGCTTCCACGTGGGGCAGCGTGCGGGCTTTGGCGGCGGCATCCGCCCAGTTCGTCATGCGGCCGTCGACGGAGGCCGGGTCGTGCTGGCTGAGCAGGACGTGGGGGGTGAATCCGAGCAGGCGGCTCTTCACATTGCGCTCCAGTCCGGAGTAAACGGCCATCACGACCACCAGAACGAGCACCCCGAGCATCACCCCGAGCAGCGAAATGAGGCTGAAGGAGGACAGCATCGAACGGCGGGGATTGAGATACCGCCGGGCGAGCAGGAGGCTGAACGAACGTTTTTTGATGCCGCTAGCTAACCCGTGATCGGCGGCGGGGCAAGCGCTAGTGATGAGACAAATCCCCCCGGCCCGGCCCGGGCTATTTCATGAGAAAGTCGGCGACGACCATCCGGTGGTCGCTGGTGCGGGTGGTGACGGTGAGGCTGCGCACCGGGGTGAAATGGCGGGTGGCGTAGATGTGGTCGATGCGCAGGATCGGGAAACGGCGCTGGAAGGTGTCGCCCCAGCCGGTGCCGCTACTGGCGAAGGCGTCCACGAAATCGCGGGCCAGCTGGCGGTGGACGATGTCGGTGGCGGGCGCGTTGAAATCGCCGCCAAAAAGGGTGGGGGTGTTGGGGAACTGCGTCGTTTGTTCGAGGACCTGCTGGGTGAGGGCGAGTTCCTTCTGGCGGATGACGCGGTTGTTCCGATGCTCAACCCACGCGGATTTCCGCCACAGGCGCAGGTTGGTGGCGGCGGTCATGAGGTGGACGTTGACGACCTCGATTTCCGCGCCGGAGGGAAGCCGGATGGTGATTTGTTCGGAGCGCTGGGTGGGATTGCGGATCTCGCGTTGGATTTTCCAGCGGGTGACCACGCCGTTGGTCTGATGGGCCCGGTAGTCGCCGCGGCCGTCGTAGAGCGCGTCCGCGATCTGGCGCACCTGGTGGGGCAGGACGTCCTGCAGGAGCACGATGTCCGGCTGCCAGGCGGCGATGTCCTGGGCGGGATTTCCGCGGGTGCCCTCGGCGCAGTTCAGGGTGATCACGCGGATGACGGGCTTGCCGTCGACGGGCTCCGCCGGGCCGGTGAGTGGCGCGGCCTTGCCGAAGTTGGCGAGCACCCGCGCCTCGTCGGCACCGACTAACAAGGTGATCGCCCACACCGCGGTCATCACCAGCGAGAGCGGGGCGCGCAGGAAATAGAAGGCCATGCTGGACAGCAACAGGCCGACGCCGCCCCACAGCCAGATCGGCATCACGGTGAAGGCGGCGAAGCGGTCCGGCTGCCGCGCGAAGCAATAGACGGTGAAAATGTGGAGCAGCAGCGAAGCCCCCACCAAAGTCCATCCGATGCGGCGGCTGAGTGGGGACATCGAGGGGGTAAATGCTGAAATTTTGAAAGCTGAAATGCTGAAATCACATTCCGGGGATGCCGAGGCCGCCGGTCAGCTTTTTCATTTCGGCGGCGGACTTCTCCTTGCCCATGGCGATCGCTTCCTGCACGCCCTTGAGGACCAGGCTTTCGAGGAACTCGGCGTCGGACGGATCGATCACCGAGGGGTCGATCTTGATGGAGAGCACGTCGCCCGAGCAGGTGGCGAGCACGTTCACCTTGCCGCCGCCGACGCTGGCCTCGACGGTCTGCATGGCGAGTTCTTCCTGCTTGGCGGCAAGCCCGGCCTGCATCTGCTGGGCTTGTTTCATGAGTTTCTGGATGTTCATAAGTGTGTGGTGAGTTGGATTATTGACGTCTTGTGCCGTAGTTGGGATTCCGTTGGTGATGCTTGAGGACGAGGATGCGAATGCAGGTCGGTTTGATCCGGTAAAGAAAATGATACGGGAATCCGTCCAAATTGACTCTTCTCCTGTCTCCGGTTGAAAATGGAAAGTGTCGCGGGTTCTTTTGAACCAGGTTGATCCGGGTTAGTAATTCTTGGTAAAATGTGTCGGCCAATGAGGTTCCGGATTCCTTTTCATAATATTCAAGAATGTCATGTAAATCGCCAACAACTCCCTTGTTGATGCTGAGCGGCAGGCTCATCGGCCCACCGCGCGCTTGAACTCTTCCAGGGTCAGACTTGCCGACGGATCATTGTCCATCTCGGCGTCACGGCGCATCGCCTCGGCATCTCCGTCATCGTCTTCCACGTAAATCGCCGGCAACGATTTTAAGATGTAGGAGGCGAGCTCCGCCCGGTCTCTATCCGGCAAGGTCATGATCTGTGCTTCGAGCTGTGCCAACGTATTCATGAGATTCTCTTAGCAGGGTTGAGGGGGAATTCCAGCGTTCTCTCGCTTTGCGGATCGAACCGGCGGAATGAATTCCGCGCTCCGGTTCAGACGAGCACCTTTCCAGCGAATTTGACGAGGGCGGACTGGATGAGCGGGTCGTTGTGGAAGGTGTCGTCGATGACGGCGGCGACCGGTACGGGCTCGGGTGGTTTGGCCTCGGCGGCGGGCTTTTCACTCTTCCACGGCGGCGGCTCGGGCGCAGGCGGGAGC
>JBEDKU010000726.1:0-7324 GCA_041172045.1 Verrucomicrobiota bacterium
CGCTTGAGGACGACCAGGGAGCAATTCACCAAGGTGAATACGACCAGCAGCAGCAACACCGTCGCCTCCGCCAGCGGCTTCACCCCGCCGCTCAGGATAAGCAGCGAGACAATCACGAACAGCAAGAGGATTGCCAGATGCGGGGTGTGGCGTCCCGGGTGGATTTTCCCCAACACTTCCGGCAGCAGGCCCTGGCGGCTCATGCCGTAGAGCAGGCGCGAGCCCATCAGATAGTTGAGCAGCGCGGTGTTGCCGATGGCGAAGATGGTGACTCCCAGATAGATCCGGTCGATTCCGTGGAACCACGGCGCCGCCCGGTGCGCGACTTCCATCAGCGGCGTCTTGCTGGCGGCGAGCTCGCGCCATGGCAGCACGGACACCGCGGTAATGGCGACGGCCATGTAAATGAGCGTGGCGAGGATCATCGCGCCGATCAGGCCGAAGGGCACGTCGCGTTTCGGGTTCTTCACCTCCTCACTGACGTTGAGAATGTCCTCGAAGCCGATGAATGAGAAAAACATCAGCACCGCGCCTTGCAGGACGAGGGCCAGCGTGATGCCGGAGCCAATCCCGCTGGTATCAGCCGGAGTTTCCAAATAATTCACCCCGCCCCAGAAACGCACACCGACGGCGATGATGAAAAGCAGTCCCGCCGCCTCGACCACGGTGCAGAGGATGTTCACCCACATGCTCTCACGGATTCCACGGTAGATCACGCAGCCGACAAGAAAGACCAGGGCGATGGCCACCAACTTGATCGGCAACGCCATGCCCACGGCTTTTTCCAGGTTCTCCGCGATGGCTTGCGAACCGGTGGCCATGCTCGTCAGGCCACTCATCATTACCGCGATGCCGACCATGTAACTGATCGCCGGCCGACCCAGCGCCCGCTGCGTGACATAGGCCGCGCCGCCGGCTTTGGCATAACGCCCGCCGACGCAGGCATAGGACAATCCCGTTAGCAACGCCGCGATCATGGCTGCCAGAAATGCCAGCCACACCGCATTTCCCAGGGTTTCCGCCGCGCGGCCGACCAAAGCATAGATGCCCGCGCCGAGCATGGAACCGAGGCCGTAGAAAAGAACCTGCCAGCGCCCCAAGGTGGGTTGCAGGCCGGGTGATGAGTTATGAGATGAGGGCACGAGAAATTTCCAGTTGCAAGATGCATGCCGCGGGGAAGGATTTCCGCCCGAGCATTTCTCGAACGGATCGCGAGTCTCCAGACTCGCAAGCGATAGGGAAGAAAAAGCATCGCGGCCATTGCCTCGTTCCCTTTGGCCGCACTTTCTCAGCGAGTCTGGAACATGCGCGATGGATCATTTCAACACGGTTACATGACCTCTGTATTCCAGCTGCTGAGTGGCGGAAACCGATCGGCCCAAATCCGGGCTGCAAACGCCGCCCGGGCAGGTGAACATCCCGATTTCCGGCTCCCACGCGCAGGCCGGGGACAACCAGCGCAGCCCGGAGGAAGAACTGGTGGCGCTGGAAGGCAGGCCATCGCTGGTGAGGAAAACCGGCTTGCAGGCGTCGTCGCAGTCGAAGCGCTCGAGGACCGCGCCGTTGGCATCGGTCACAAGGGCAACGTGCTGGTCACTGTTGCTGTTCAACTCCGGAGCTTTCCAACGCATGCCTGATGAACCGCCCCCGCCATGCGGGTAGCAATTCGTGCCGTTCCGGGTGGAGACGCAGTGTTGGATGCCGCCGCCGGAAACGATGGTTAGATCTGCCAGTCCGGCAACGCCGAGTTCCTGGATGCACACGGCACCATCGTAAACAAAGGTGGTCGAAACACTGGCACCGCCCGCCAGAGAGGTCCGCGAGGCGCGGCGGCCGAGGGCGTCATAAGTATAAGTTAGGACGGACGTGGCGGGAGCGTTTGTGGCGTCGTTCACCGCGACGAGCTGGCCTTGATCATTGTGAACGAAGTCGAGTTGCGTGGTGCCGCGTGTCATGACGCTGAGGTTGCCATTGTCATCCCACTGCAGCGGCAGCGAGCTGCCGGGCCAAGTGGTGTATTGACCCATTTGGAAATCGCCGGGAGGCAGCAAATCACTTTGAGTGTAGTCTCCGCCGACGCCATTCCGAAGTTGGCTGATGCGGTGACCTTCGCTGCCGAGAACGTAGCTCACGCTGCTCTCAGGAACCACCGGCCCGCCGGTGGTTTCACGGCGTTCCGTCACGCAGGCGGTGATGCGGCCCAGTCCGTCGAGGGTGAACGCCTTGGAGCGATAGGGAGCGTCCGCGCCGGACGCAAACCGGGTTTCGCAACGCGTTACGCTTTGACTGCGGTCGCGGAAGACGCGCTCATCGGAGAGCACGACGGACGAGACGCTCACAGTGGACCGGACGCATTCGTCGAACGAAAAATCTCCTTGAGCAACATCCGTGTCACCGCGGTAGCTCCAGGTGGTGATCACGCCATTTCCCTGCACACTGCGGACGACGCGGTGGCCGGCGTAGCCCATGGTCACCACGTTGCCGCCGGAGGAGTTGGTGATGGCTAACAACTGGCCGGGTGCGCTTCGGCTTTCGTTGAACAATCTGCCGTCCGGATAGGTGATGCCGGTGCGTCCACGGTGGTTGAAGGTGCGGGAAACGAGCCTGCCGTTCTGGCTCTCGCTGGTTGGATTTCCACAGGAATCATAGGTCATCACCAGTACCGATGATCCTTGCTCACAACGGACTTGGCGACCGAGACCGTCATATTGAATGCTCAGTGCATTGGAGGGAACGACAGGCGGCACGCCGGTCCATGTCGTTAGGGTCGGGCGGCCGTTCAGGTCGAATGTGTGATTGGCGAGCGATTGGTCTTTGAATTGTTGTAAGGTTGGACGCCCCAGTGAATCAAAGGTGGTCGCATCGGAGGTTCCATCGGGATGGGCGCAACCGGTGACCCGGCCGAGCGGGTCGCGGGAGAGGAAATCCGTTTGGCCGTTCGCATCCGTGATGCTGCGGCATTCACCGGCACGCACCAGGCTGCTCGACAACACCACGGGACTGCCGGTGGAGGAAATATCACAGGAGACCTGCACGCTGAAGGCTCCGTCCGCCACGCCGCCGTCGTAGGCGTAGAGCAGTGGTGGACGTCCCGGGGCGGTGAACGAGACCGGGCGGCCCAGCGAGTCGTATTCGATGGAGGATGTGTTGCCACTTCCGGCCGTGCAAGACGTCATCCGGCCTAACGAATCACGAACGCAGGAGGTGGTGAAGGTTTTGCTGGCGACACCATTCACTGCGGAAATGTCGGTGCGGACCACGGCGACGACGTCGCCACAGGCATCCAGCGTGGCCTGCGTGATGCACGAGCCATCCGCACAACGAATCTTGCGGCCGGCCGTGTCGTATTCGCAGGACATCAGCAGATCACCATTGCAGACAACCGATTGCACGAGGCCTGCGGGTGAACGGTCCACCACAGTGACCTCGGTGGCAGGTGGCGCGGTCGAACCGGGAGTGAAGCGCTCGACGGTGACGGTATCGTCTTCGGTTTCCACGGTGAAAAAGGCGGAGCTTTTCACATCGATACCGTAACACACGTCACCGACACCTGGCAGATCAAGACACACCGGGTCATTCGAATCCCCCCCCAAGTCTCCAAATGAAAAGCGTGCCGTTGCTCGCGAGAGAAGGACATTGCCAGCGGAACCGGGCTGGTCATCCAGCTCGCCGTAAACCGATGTGGTCACCGAGCCGTTGTTTGCGTAGTCATAGGTGAAGATATTTCCCATCGGATCGGTGGTCGATAGAAGGCGATGGAAACCGTCATAGGCGAAGAGCGTCTGCGGCCCCGCCACTCCGGAACCAAGCGTGGCGCAGCGGACAAGCGCGCCGAGGGAATCGTAGTCACGCTCGGTGGTGACAGTTCCAGCGACTTTCGGGTCTCCGGTATCGCCCACGATGCAACGGTGGAGCAGTCCTCGCTCGTCATAGGTGAAGGCGCAGGCGAGATCCGAGGATTGGTTCCGGCAGACGGCGGGCGTGCTCAGGCGCGTGAGTTGGCCGGCATCGTCATACGTGAAATCGCAGACCATGAAGTTTTCGATTCCCAGCGAACTCGGATCCAACGTGGACGAACCATCGACCGGCCGCTCTTCTTCCGCCACTCGCACCAGGCGGCCCCGGTCGTCGCGGACAAAGAAGGTGGAGTAGGCGGGGTTCACCGGATCGGGAGATCCGTTAGGGCGGAGATGACTCGTATGGCCACAGAGGACACTGCCGCCGTTGTCGATCGTGAAATCCGTGGTGATGCGGAAGGGAGGAGTTCCGGCGATGTCGCTGGGCAGCAGTGGCGATTGGATCTGGATGCACTGGTGCAGCGGGTTGTAGTCAAACAGCGACTCGCCGCCCCGCGGATCGGTCACGCTGGTGACGCGGCCTTGCGGGTCGCGGCCGAAGCTGGTGGCCAGGTGCAGGCCGGTGCTGTCGCTCGTCACGCTGCTCAGAAATCCGTCAGTGCCGTAGACGAAATCGTCGATGAAGGAGGAGCCCTGGCCGTTGAGCGTGGTGCTGCGGGTGCAGCGGCCCTGCGCGTCGTATTGATAGAGATTTCCTTTATTTGGCAGCGCGCTGGTGTAGCTGGTGCGGTTTCCTTTGGTATCGTGGCTCCAAGAGGAAACCTGGCCGTGGGCGTTGACCATGCGGGTGCGGAAATTCGAGCAGAGCCAAGCTTTTTGTTTCGGGCCGATCCGTGCGTAGTCGTCCCCATCATCGCAATCCCCGTCGCAGTCTTCATCCTCACCCGCGCTACACACGGCGGCGACGATGGCGGCGACGACTCCGCCGGTGCTCTGCGGCCGGTATTTGTTATGGAACGGCGTGTGACGGCCGCCTTCCTCCTTCACGATCTTGCCCTTGACCGAGCCATCCCAGCCTTTGCGCAGGTTCCCCTTGACCGACCCATCCCAGCCCTTTCGCATGTTTCCTTTGATCGATCCATCCCAACCTTTGCGGGCTAACGAATTCACAATATCCCCGCCGGGATTCCTGCCGCCCTTGACGGTCATGCCTTTGATCGGGTTCCCGGGCAGAAACCACTCCGGCGTGCCGAAGTCTGGCTGATAGTCGCAGGTCACCGTCCGCAACTCGCCGGCAGGCCCGGCCGCGCGGAGCGAGATCACCCGTGGATTCGCCCGCTCGCGCACCGGGCAGTTCTGGCGGAAATCCCGGTCGTATGTGACGAGCTCCTGGCTGCCATCCGGGCGGATGACGCGGGTGCAGAGGCTGTCGGCATTGTAAGCGCAGGTGGTTTCGAAATAGGCGGGATCCGAATCACGCAGCTTGCCAGTCGGGCGGTTTGAGGACGAAGTCACAGGCACGTTCGGCGTGCAGAATCCGGTGAATTCGCGGCAGGCGACCACGCGGTGGAGCCTGTCGAAGTCGGTCTCGGTGAGGCGGCCGATTTCATCCACCTCGAAGACCGTGTAAGCGCTGGCCGGAGAGGACCCGGGCGGGCGGATTTCACGGCGGTTCAGCGTGACGTGGCCGGTGTAGGTCTTGCGCTTGTCGTGGGAAGCGCAGGTGTCGAAGTCGATGTCCGACGGCGCGCTGGCGGAGTAGGTGAACGCCTCCATCAGACGCCCCGCGCCGTCGGCGATGCTGAGCAGATTGTCATCCAGCCGCGGATCAGCGGCGCTGGAGGAGTAAGCGTAAGTGGTGGGCCCGGCGACCGGGGCCTGGCCGGGAATGAAGGGCGCGGAAACGGACTCACGCTTGCCGCCCGTGTTGTAGCGGAATTCGATTTTCGAAAAATTGAGCGAGACGCTATCCGATGCAACGACGGAGACGACGCGCGGCGGCGAGTTGCCCCATTCTACGGTGAGGTGGCGGCCGAAGTCGTCGGTGACGGTTTCGAGTTGTCCCGAGCTGTCATAGGCGCAGCTCAGGCCGATACCGTTGCGGTCGGTGATTTCGAAAATTTTCCCGGCATCATTGGAGCTGCCGAGTGGCTTGAAAGTCCACGCGCCCTTGTCGGCGAAGGTCAGTGTGAAGGTTTCTCCATTGAAACGCCCCTCGCGGAACATGCCGTCGCAACGGTAGCTGCCATCCGGCTGGCGGATGAAAACATCCGAGCGCCCACCGCCGTCGCGAACCGTCACCTGGGGCGCGGTGGAGCTGGCGGCATCGAGCCGGATGTTATAGGAGAAATCCCAACCCGGTCCGTGGCCGGAGCTGATCGGAACCATGGAGCGGTAGGTGCAGACCCACGCCAACGGCGGTCCGGCGGGACATGGCAGGGACAGATCGCAGGAGCGGAAGGAGACCTCGCCCGGGAGACCGGAGGGTGCGGGCGAGATGCCGATTGGCGGCGCGGAGCTAAAGAAGCCGCCGTCTTGCGTGGAAGGCATCTGCCCCTGATTGTTGCTCTCTTGGAATGCCGGGTTGGTGTGCAGTCCGGCGGCGGCGTTATCGGAAGCCGCCTGGTAATAGTCGTAGCCTTTTCGCGAAGAGGCCGAACTCATGGAAGACTGCGCCTGATAGTAATCGTAGCCTTTTTTACTCCCCCATATGGCCATCAATCCGGAACTCTGATCATCGGCAAAGTTGTGAGCGGCCCCGGTGCCCTTGGTCTTGATCGCCATGCCGAGCGCCACGGGGGAATCGAAGCCGTCGCAGTCGTCATCCACGCCACCCGGTCCGGGCCGCTTCGGCGTGTTCTTCTTTTTAATCTTTTTCTCAACGGGCAAGCCCTTCTCGTTGATCGCCATGCCCAAGGGCGCAAACGGATCGGCGTCGTCGCAGTCGTCATCGGGGCCGGGGGCCATGCTCGCGGCACTTGAGCTGCCTTTTTTAACGACAATTCCAATGCTAGGGACCGGCTTGCTCGCCCCCAGCGGAGCGGCTGGCGGCAGCGATGGCGGACCGTCCACCGCCAAGCCCGTCGCGGTTACAGTGATCTGCTGGCCGATCAAAACCAGCGTCGAGCCGGAAGGGTCGGTGACCCGCGCGGAAATGACGCTGCCACCTGGCAGGGATGCGCCCAAGAGTGAGGCGACCCACACCCCCGGTTCGGCCGGATCTTCGACCAGCAGCACGCTCACTTCCCCCCACCCTTCAAGCGCCAGAACCAGCGAACTCCCCGCCGGAATGCACTGGCCATGAAGCCGGAGCTCCCCGCCGGCGGGCGTGAGCACGGGCGAGGAAATCGAAAACACCTCGGCCTGCGGCTGCACCACCCGATAGAACGCCTTCTGCGTCGTCGGCTCGGGATCGAGCCACACGCCGTTCGTATTCGTCGTTTCCACCAGCGCGATCTGGGACCACGTGCCGAGCGAACTGGATTTCTGGATGCGGTAGCGCAGTCCCGGTTCCGCGATCCAAGTCA
>JBEDKU010000727.1:0-14584 GCA_041172045.1 Verrucomicrobiota bacterium
CCACGAGCGGATCAATCCCACTTCGGGCCGGTAGCGGCTGGCGAGCGCGACGGCACCGTCGCGCAGGACCGCCCGCTGGGAATCGTCCGGACTCAAGCGCAGCGCGTTGCCATAACTGCACCCGAGCATGAAACCGGTGTCATGGTGGCCCTTGAAATGCCGCAATCCCTCCAGCCGGACGGTCGTGGCCATCGCCTTTTCCTTCCACTCCGGCGAGCGGTCATACTCGTGAATCAGCCAGAGCGTGCCGGGAAAAAATCCGCTCGTCCAATCTTCCGGAGCCACCGCCTTGAGCGTGCCGTCCGGATGGAGCGTGCGCGGAATTTTCGGGCTATCACCGAGGTTTTGCAGCAGCACCGCGCTCTGTTTCGCCGCGCGGTCGAACACTTTTGGGATCATTTCCAGCACCGGATCCGCGGCGTTCGCGGGCTGGTAGAAAACAGAGGCAAGGGCGGACGCGACAAGGAGGCGGTTGAGAAATTTCATGGGGTGGATTTTCAAAGAACACAGGATGCCGGCCCGTCCTTTCAAAGGAAAGGCGAGACTGGAACCCTCTTCCATCAAACGACGTTGCCCAGGTGATTTTTGGCGGCGGGTTCTTTTCGAGTCACATCGGTTCCACTTCAAATTTCTCCCACCAAGGCAGCCCGTCAAGGAGCTCGACCTCTTCCAGTTGATCCGTCACATCGATCAGTTCTTCAATGAGGTGGGAAGACTTCGCAATTTTTTTCAGATTCCCGGGTGAAGCGCCACTCAGCAGCAGGAAAGGAAGGCCCGAGACGAACCAGAGCAAACACCATTGCTGCGCATAAATCACCGCTTCATAGGGCCCACCGAGGCCAGCCAGATCATCCACTTCCACTTCAAGAAGCGAACCATGGGTCATGAAAATCGGCACGAAGGGATTCACCTTTACCGCGTGATTCAGAAGTTTGATGGCTGGTTGGAATTCCGGACCCAGGCTTTTCAAAAACGCGGCAGGGCTGGCGGGCGCCCCCGGACGATCAGCATCAGGTATCAGCATGCCGGTCTTTTCGGCCGCTTCCAGGATTTCGAGAAGCGCCCGGCCATAGGCCATGTCCACCATCGCATCGTTTGGGAAACGGTCCAGCAGACTGCGGGCCTCATCCCGACGGTGATGGATCGTGAAGATGCGCAGCAGGTCGCCGCGGATCCCTTGGTTATCAAGCGGGTTGAGAGCCAGCATCTCCTGATAGACCTCCGCCGCTTGCTCCAACTCCCCCAGCTCCACCAGAGCCTTGGCCTTTTCCTCGAGCAGGCGCATGAAATCCCTCGCCTCGACGTAGCCCCAGAGTCCGTGCCCTTCGCCGGATTCCCTGATCTGTTCCTCGAACCGAACGCGTCCTCTTTCAATTCCCTGTTCGAACCTCTCAAGAGCGGTGGCGGCATCCTCCGCATACACTCCATATTCGAACCACGCTCCCATGCAGTCCTCGGAAAGTGTGAGCGCTTGTTTCGCGATGCGAACCACTTCCTCCGGGGCCGTGCCTTCGGGAATCCCCTCGATCAAGCTCTCCGCGCGATCAAAATCGCTCTGCGGCCCGTCATCCGGCAGCATCGCTTCGAGTTCCTCCATTTCCCTGCCCGCAAGGTGTTCTTGGACGAACCGCTGCACTTCATCCACTGATCCGAAGTCCTTCGAGGCGATGATTTTGTGAATCATCTTCGTCATCCGCTCCGAATCGCGCACCGACATGACCGAATCCAGCTTGGGCTTCGGAATGGATGGTTCGGCTTTCTTACCGCTGCCAAACGCACCGCCGCCCACTTTCTTTTTCCGCTTCGCCATGCGGGGAAGATTCGAGCCAAGCGGATGGGAGGGTCAATACCTTGGTCGGTCATTTTCAGGGCTCCGGGATTTCCAGTGCGCGGCAGATTTTCTTGGCCAATAGGTCGGGAATTTCAGCGTGCCGCGGGACGGGTTCGCGGCGGCCGGTGACGGGATTCCAGTAAATCGAATGGGAACCGCCTTCGCGCTTGAGAGGACAACCGTTGGCTTCGAGGTGGCGGATCAGTTCCCGACGCCTCATGATAGGGCGAGCGGAATCAATTTCTCGCCGCTGCCAAGGTTGGCGCGGGCGTCCTCACGGCGGTCCTCCAGCAGCAGCAGGATCGACTCGCGGAGCGATTCCAGCGCCTCCTCTTCAGTGAGCCCCTGGCCGTTGCCCTCCGGAAATTCCGGCGAAAAAGCGATGAACCATTTCCCATCGCGCACGATGCGGGCAGTGAAAGTGGCAGCGGTTTTCATGTGGGTAAGGTGCATCATCCCTCAGTTTGCCGCAAGTTCGGAATCGGAGGCGGATGCAAGGCTTTAGTGGACGAACGAGATCCGGAGGTAGGGCAAGGACACACCGTGAAACTTCACCGGTGTTTGCGCTGCAAATGATCCAGATGCTCGGTTTTCGCATCCGCGTCCCCCGCGATGATCCCGCTGGCGGCGACGATTTCGGGCGGCAGCGGCTTTTCCAACTGCCGTCTGAGATTCCTGGCCTGCCGCGCCAGAAACTCGCCTGCCGAGGTTCCTTGCGCTTCTGAAAACCTTTGCAGAAACGCAAGGTCTTCATCCGCCAGAGATACCGTGATCGTGCTCATGGGCGCAGGCTAGCCACGGAAACCGTGGATTTCAAGAACGGAGGCGGGTGCTTGGAAGTCAGGATTTGCGCTTGGGGGATTTTGAAACGCGGGTGCATACAACCAAAGCGCGGCACGAAACTATTCGACGAGACCCCCTCTACTTGCAGATGATTCACCAACGAGACTGCACACCATGACCACCAAACAAGAAGAATACGTTCACTATGATGAGTGCATTGCCAGCCTCAATCGAGCGTGGTGGATTCTACAAAAATTGCGCGAGACACAACAAAGAGACGCGATCACCGCTGCTGCTTTTCGATTTGCGCTCGTCGAGTATGCGAAGCCATATACCAGCTCAGACGGAGTTCATCGAAACCGGAAAAATCGAAACTCCTACAAACTTCTTCCACCCCCGAGCCTCTCGACAGAGGATTTGAAACTGCACAAACACATCCTCACCCTCCGCGACCAAGTCTTGGCGCACTCGGATCTGACATGGAAAGATGCCGCTGTTTATATTAACAGGTATGGAGGAGAGCTGCACGCCATCATTGCGTCCAATAAAGAGTTACTGATTCCGGATATTGACGCTGTCATTGGACTCACGGAACGCACTCTAGAAATCATGTATTTCGAACAAAATCAACGCTTGGAAGACTTGGATAACACGAACTCAAGATAATATATTTTCATTCGACGCCTCGATGAGATGCAGGGTCGTCATCAGCCAGAGATACCGTGCTCGTATTCATGGCCGGAGGTTAGTCATGGGAACCTAATATTTCAAGAGCGGAGGCGGGGTCCTCGGATGTCAGGATTTGCGCTCGGGGGACTTTGAAACGCGGGTGCGGCCGGTGCCGAGCCAATCGGTCATGCCGGACCAGCCCTTATCGGCGTAGGTCTGCCACGCTGCCACTGGAATATCCTCAGGCAATCGGCCCAACTGCGGCATCTTTCCCTGACAGTATGCCCTCCATTCGGTGCTGCTCCGGAGACCGAGTCTGCGAACAAATGCCCGTGCCTTACTAAAGGGACGGTATTTTTTCATTCGTGGCGCGATGCTTCCCGTGCCCAGCCAATCACCCACACCAGCCCATCCTTTGTCTTTGTATGTTTGGTATGGATTTGCTGGAATATCAACAGGTAGTTTTCCTGCCTGCGGCAACTTTCCCTTGCAGTAGGCGTTCCATTCCTCTCGACTTTTGAGTCTGAGTCCGCGGACAAATGACCGTGCCTTATTGAAATGGCGGTATTCTCTGAGTTGAGATGCAATCGCCCCCGTGCCAAGCCAGTCGCCCATACCAGACCATCCTTTATCTTTGTATGGTAGATTTGGGTTTGAGGGAATGTCTGCAGGCAATGTCCCCAAGTGCCGTAGCTGGCCCTTGCAGTAGGCTTTCCATTCGTCTTGGCTCTTGAGTCCGAGACTACGGACAAAGGATCGGGCTCTTTTGAAAGGACGGTATTTTCTGAGTCGCGGCGCAATCACCCCCGTGCCAAGCCAGTCGCCCATACTAGACCATCCTTTGTCTTTGTATTTATGGTATGGGGCTGTAGGAATATCCTCTGGCAACTTCCCAAGACGTGGCATCTTTGCCTGACAGTATGCGTTCCATTCGGTATAGCTCTTGAGTCCGAGTCCGCGGACAAAGGATCGGGCTTTTTTGAAGGATCGGTATTCTTTGAGTTGGTTTGCTACACTACCGGTTCCCAACCAGTCGCCCCAACCAACCCAGCCCTTGTCCTTATAGGTTCGACTAGCGCCTGCGGGTATATCCGCAGGCAATGCCCCCAAATGCCGTAGCTGCCCTTTGCGGTAGGCGTTCCATTCATTTTGGTTCTTGAGTCTGAGCCTGCGGACAAAGGATCGGGCTTTTTTGAAGGGGCGGTATTCTCTGAGGTAGTTTGCTACATTTCCCGTTCCAAGCCAGTCGCCCCAGCCAACCCAGCCTTCGTTTGCGTATGATCGATCAGGGCTTGCGGGAATATCCGCAGGTAGTTTTACCAACTGCGGCATCTTGCCTTTGCAGTAGGCTTGCCATTCGGTGTTGCTTCGGAGACCGAGTCTGCGAACAAACTCCCGCGCCCCCTCAAGCGGCCGCCACGACAATTTCGCGAGCCTATCCCAACACTTGAGTTCGATTTCGCGGGCGAAGTCGGCGAGGTTGATGCGTTTCGCCAGGCGTTCGTCGATGTCGAACTGGACGCTTCCTCCGCCCTTGCGTTGCCGGCCTTCGGAAACCCCACGAAAGTATTCGATGATGCGGTCATCATTCGCGGCGAGGGCGCGGAGGGTGGTGAGGATTTCCTTGAAGGCGGGGGACTTGAAGATGTCGTCGGCGGTGGCGTTGGCGTCGTGGAGGATGGGGACGATGACGTAGCCGAATTGTTTGCCGGGCGCGGGGCGCAGGGCGCGGCCGACGGCTTGCACGATGTCCACGGCGCTGCGGCGGGGATCGGAGAAGAGCACGCAGTCGATGCCGGGGACATCGACGCCTTCGGTGAGGCAGCGGGCGTTGGTGATGAGGGCGCGTTCGGCGCGGGCGAACTCGCCGATGACGCGGGCGCGGGTGCCGGTGGCGGTTTTTCCGGAGACGTGGAAGGTTTCGAGTGTGCCATAGCTGCGGAAGGATTTGCTGAAGGCGTCGTTGTGGGTCTTGAAGAGTTCTGCGCGCTGGATGCTGCCGTGGAAGGAGACGGCGTGTTGGATCGGGTATTTCTTCATCGCCTTGCGCAGGGCGATGAGGGAGGCGAGCATGTCGGCCTCGATTTCCTCGCTCCACGGGCCTTTGTCGGGCCGGACAAAGGTGTTTTTCCGGATCAGTTCCGCGACTTCCTCACGCGAGACGGCGATGCTGATGATCTTGTAATCGGATAGAATGGGCGGGTCGTATTCCATCGCCCGCTTGAACGAGAGCAGATGGAAGGTTTCGCCGTAAGTGGCGGGATCGTCCATGCTGAGCACGGTGTCGCTCTGGCCCTTGTAGCGCCGCTCGGTGGCGGTCATGAACAGGCGGCGGCGGATCGTCAGGTTCTTGTCGTGCAGCAGGTGGGAGAAAAGTTTTTCGCCGTCTCCCACGGTTTTGTGCGCCTCGTCCATGATGCCGAGGTCGAAGGTAAACTTGGCGGCACGCGCGGCTTTGGCAAGGGTCTCGCCGCTCTGATAGGTGGTGAAGACGACGGTGAGGCCGCGGTGTTTGCGTTTCAGCCAGGCGGCGATTTCCTTGGGATCGGTGAGGCAGGGCACACCGAGGTCCTGGCGCAGGACGGCGCTGTCATCGCGCTCGACGCGGCCGGCGGATTCGTCGCTGCAGACGCAGATCCACTCGACTTCCTGCTGGTTCGCCTGGGTTTCGCGCAGCCAGACTTTGAGCGTCTGGCGGATCAGCGCGAGGCTGGGCACGGCGATGACGATGCTTTGGGCACCGAGTTCTCCGGCGATCCAATAGGCGGTGAGGCTCTTGCCGCTGCCGCAGGGCATGATGAGTTTGCCGCGCGTGGATTTCTGGATGACGAAGTGCCCGTGGCCGTCCTTCACCGCGCCCTTCTGGTGCGGCTTGGGTTTGAGCGGTTTCAGCAGCGCCGGTTTGCGGCCGAGGTGGGCACGGAGGCGTTTGAGAAAATCCGCGTCGAGCGCCTGCCAGACATCCAGCGCGCAGAAGCCGATGCGTTGCTGGTCCTTGAGCACATGGGTGATGCGCTCGGTGGTGGAGCAAATGACGCCGAAGGCAAATCCCCGGCAGACTCCGAAGGCGAGGCCGGTGAAGGTGGAGAGATCGCGCCAAGTCAGCGAGTGATCGGTGTCCTGGCGATACTTGCACTGAATGGCCCAGAACTCGCCGTCGTGGGTTTCCGCGACGATGTCGATGCCTTGGTCGGTGGCGGGGAGTTTGAGTTTCCGCGCGATGGCGTGCGGGACCTCGTGGCCCAGCCAGACGTGTTTGAGTTTGCTGGCGTATTCGGGTTCGAGCTGGAGGAAGGCTTTGACGAGTTCTTCGAAGAGATCGCCTTTTTGTTTCTCCGGGAGAGTCCGCCACTTGGCTTGGATGTCTTGCCATGACGCGCAGCCACGGATTGCTCCGACCAACCCGGTGAGTTTGTTTAACTGGGTCACGGGTAAGCGAGGTGAAAGTGGAATCACAAACCCGGACTCTTCATGGAATCGCCGGTGAGAATAGCGGTGAGGGCCGGGTTGATATAATAGTTGGACCGGCCGACTTTCTGTTTGATGAGAAAACCGCCTTTGACGAGGGCCGTGAGGTATTTCGTTGCGGTGAGGCGGGAGACCTTCAGATCACGCTCGATGAATTCGACCTTGGTGTAGGGATGGTCGAAAAGGTTGTTGATGAGGTCCTGACTGTAAAACTTGTAGGACGCACGGATGTTGCGCTTGGTTTCCATCAGCGCTTTCTTGACCGCTTGAATGGTAGCGATCGCCTCTACCGAGGTTTCTTCAACGGCGGTCAGTATGTAGAGAATCCATTCTTCCCACGTGTCCTGGATACGGACGGATTGGAGCAGACGGTAGTAATCCGCCTTGGTGCGGACAAGGTGGCGGCTTAAATAGAGCACCGGGATGTCGAGCAAGCCCTGCTGCACCAGATAGAGCACGTTGATGATCCGGCCGGTCCGACCGTTGCCGTCATAAAATGGGTGGATGCTTTCAAATTGGTGGTGGATCAACGCCATCTTGATCAGTGGATCGGCATCGAACTGGCCCTCCTCATTGATGAAGCGTTCCAGGTCGCTCATTGCCGCTTCAATTTCATCCGGGTTCTGCGGCGGCGTATAAACCGTTTGGCCGGCCCCGTCCTTGAGTGCAGTACCGGGAACTTTACGGAATCCCGCGTTGTTTTGCTCCAATGTCGCTTGGATTTCGAGAATCTGCCGGTTGGTAAGCAGTCCGTTTCCGACCACGCCGGTAAATCCGACCTGTAAGGCCTGCCGGTAGCGAAGAACTTCCTTGGCTGCCGGTCCGAGCAAATTACCGGAACTCAGGTCGCCTCGAAACAATTCGTCGTGGGTGGTGACGATGTTTTCGATCTCCGAACTGTCCTTGGCTTCCTGCATGGCCAATGTGTTGATCAGGATTCCGCGGTTAGGGATGGATTCAACGACCCCTTTGAGTTCAGCCAGCTTTCTGCTCGCGCTTGCCAGTTTTTTGAGAATGGCAGGTGTCTCAAAGCGGGCCGCGGAGAGATTCTGGAGCGGGAGGATTTTGGCGGGTGCGTCCATTGAGATCCGCATAGAAAATCGGATTTTCCTATGCACGTCGAGATAACATGCATATTAAATCGCCTTTTTATGCGCACGTTATCTCGGCGTGTATCGGAAACGAGTCTTTCCAATACACGTCTGAAAACGCCTCAAGCGTGATATTCCTGAATGCTCTTCACCGTGAAATCGCGGGTCTTCAACGAGCGCATCGCCTTCACCGACGCCTCGGCGGCGGAGAGGTTGGTGGCGTGGGAGATCTTTTGGGCGATCGCGGTGGAGCGGATCAGGATCTCGTCGGCGCGGGACTCGTGGGTGCTCGGGGTGTTGATGATGAAATGGATTTCGTTGTTTTTCATCATGTCGATCACGTTCGGGCGGGCCTGTTCGAGGACCTTGTAAACGCGGTGACTCGAGATGCCTTCGGCGACGAGGCGAGCGTGGGTGCCACCGGTGGAGTAGATTTTGAAGCCGAGCTCCACGAGATCGCGGGCGACCTGCACGGCGCGGTTCTTGTCGAGATCGGCGACGGAGAGGAAGACGTTGCCCTCGGTGGGAAGTGGGTTGAATGCGCTGATCTGGGATTTGGCGTAGGCCATGCCCCAATCGGCGTCGATGCCCATGACCTCGCCGGTGGACTTCATTTCCGGGCCAAGCACGATGTCGATGCCGGGGAAACGGTTCCACGGGAAGACGGCTTCTTTCACCGAGAAATGCGCCGGCACGATGGTCTGGGTGTAGCCGAGGTCCTTGAGTTTTTCGCCGACCATGACTTTCGCTGCAAGCTTGGCGAGGGAAACTCCGGTCGCCTTGCTGACAAACGGCACGGTGCGGGAGGCGCGCGGGTTGACCTCGATGACGTAGAGCTGCTCGTCCTTCACGGCGAACTGGATGTTCATCAGGCCGATGACCTTGAGCTCGCGGGCGAGGTCGATGGCGGCACGGGTGATTTCCGCCTTGATCGATTCCGAGAGCGAAAACGCCGGGATGACGCACGCCGAGTCGCCGGAGTGGATGCCCGCCTGCTCGATGTGCTCCATGATCGCGCCGACCACGGAGGTTTCGCCGTCGCTGATGCAGTCGACGTCCACTTCGGTGGCGTTGTCGAGGAAGCGGTCCACGAGCACGGGGCGCTCGGGCGAGGCGATGACGGCCTCGCGCATGTAGCGGGTGAGCTCCGCGTCGCAATAAACGATCATCATGCCGCGGCCGCCGAGCACGAAGGACGGGCGGACGAGCACCGGGTAGCCGATGCGGTTGGCGATGACGATGGCTTCCGCTTCGTTGGTGGCGGTGCCGGCTTCGGCTTGCTTGAGGTTGAGCTTGTCGAGCAGCGCGGAGAAAAACTTGCGGTCTTCGGCTTGTTCGATGGATTTCGGCGAGGTGCCAATGATCGGGACGCCGTGGCGTTCGAGGTCGGCGGCGAGGTTGAGCGGGGTTTGGCCGCCGAACTGGACGATGACGCCGTAGGGTTTTTCCTGGTCACAGATGTTAAGCACGTCTTCCAACGTGAGCGGCTCGAAGAAGAGTTTGTCCGAGGTGTCGTAGTCGGTGGAAACCGTTTCCGGGTTCGAGTTCACCATGATGGTTTCGTAGCCCAACTCCTTGAGCGCGAAGGCGGCGTGGACGCAGCAGTAGTCGAACTCGATACCCTGGCCGATGCGGTTCGGTCCGCCGCCGAGGATGATGATTTTCTTTTTGTCCGAGCTGCGGGCTTCGTTTTCGTCGCCGTAGGTGGAGTAGAAATAGGGCGTGTAAGCCTCGAACTCAGCGGCGCAGGTGTCGACGAGACGGTAAGTCGGGATGATGCCTTTGGCTTTGCGCTCGGCGCGGATCGTGTCCTCGGTCGGGATATCGACCATCGCCGGTTCCGGTTCAGCTCGCGGCGGCGCGCCGGCGGGTTGGTCGGTTTCGCCGTGAATGGAAACGTCGTGGATCGATGGCGCGGCGGCGCGGGCCATGGCGATTTGGCGGTCGGAGAAACCGAGTTTTTTCGCGCGCTTGAGATCGAGTTCCGCGAGCTGCTGGCCCTCCTCGGCGATCTGTTGGAGATGGCGCAGGAACCATGGGTCGATCTGGGTGGCGTCGAAGATTTCCTCAAGCGTCCAGCCGTTCACAAACGCGGTTTGCAGCCAGAAAATGCGTTCGGCATTGGGAATCTGGAGCTTGCGGGTGATCTCGTCGCGGGTTGGCGAGTGCGGGTCCTTTTTGTCGAAGCCGAAGCCCCAACGGCCGGTTTCGAGCGAACGCAGGCATTTCTGCATGGATTCTTTAAAGGTGCGGCCGATCGACATCGCCTCGCCGACGGACTTCATCGAGGTGGTGAGAACGGGATTCGCGGTCGGGAATTTTTCGAAGGTAAAACGCGGGATTTTCGTCACCACGTAGTCGATGGTCGGCTCGAACGAAGCCGGCGTGACGCGGGTGATGTCGTTCGGCAGCTCGTCGAGCGTGTAGCCGACGGCGAGTTTCGCGGCGATCTTGGCGATCGGGAATCCGGTCGCTTTCGAGGCCAATGCGGATGAGCGGGAAACCCGCGGGTTCATTTCGATGACGATCATCCGGCCGGTTTTCGGGCAGGTGGCGAACTGGATGTTCGATCCGCCGGTTTCCACGCCGATCTCGCGGATGACGGCGAACGAAGCGTCGCGCATGATCTGGTATTCGCGGTCGGTGAGCGTCTGGATGGGGGCGACGGTGATGGAATCGCCGGTGTGCACGCCCATCGGATCGAGGTTCTCGATCGAGCAAATGACCACGCAGTTGTCGGCGCAGTCGCGCATGACTTCCATTTCGAACTCTTTCCAACCGAGCAAGGATTCATCAATGAGCACCTCGGTCACCGGCGAAAGATCGAGTCCGCGGTGGATGATTTCCTCATACTCCTCGCGGTTGTAGGCGATGCCGCCGCCCTGGCCGCCGAGGGTGAACGCGGGGCGGACGATGAGCGGAAAAGTCCCGATTTCCTCGGCCACCTTCTTCGCCTCTTCCATCGTGTGAGCGATGCCTGAGCGCGGCATGTCGAGGCCGATGCGGATCATCGCCTCTTTGAAAAGCTGGCGGTCCTCGCCCATGTCGATGGCCTCGGCCTTGGCACCGATCATGCGGACGCCGTGTTTGTCGAGCGTGCCGGACTTGAAGAGCGACATCGAGGTGTTGAGCGCCGTCTGGCCGCCGAGAGTCGGCAGCAGCGCGTCCGGCTTCTCGCGGATGATGATTTTTTCCACCACTTCCGGCGTAATCGGCTCGATGTAAGTGCGATGCGCGAATTCCGGGTCGGTCATGATCGTCGCCGGATTCGAGTTCACGAGGATGACTTCGTAGCCTTCTTCCTTCAGCGCCTTGCATGCCTGGACGCCGGAGTAGTCGAATTCGCAGCCTTGGCCGATGACGATGGGGCCGGAGCCGATGACGAGAATTTTCCGGATCGAAGTGTCTTTGGGCATGATGGGAGATGGTTCGGGAGCGACCGCCGGGCGGCTAAATTTCGAGGTGTGTGGCAGGGATCATCCGGCTTGTAAAGGGCGGGATGCGCGGAAGATTGGTCAGGCGATTCCGCTTCTTGCGCTTGGAGTGCCAGCGGGCTTTTGCTACTCCAACCCGCGTGAACGATTCTCCTCCAAGTGACTCCGCCGTCGACATTCGCGAAAAGCTCGCCAATGAAATCGGCCAAGTCCCGTGGAGCTACCTCGCGCCCCATGCCCTCGCGGGCAGTTTGTTTTTCGTCGATCCCGAGCTGGAACTCGAAGACGTCGGCGTCGCCATTTCCACCAACCAGACCGATCTGGTCCAACACTGGCTGAAATCCGGCGATTTGCTCAAAATCGAAGCCATCCACGCCGCGCAGTGGGAGGATGGAGAAACCGAGTTCGAGGCGCTCGTCGTCCTGCCATTTGTGCTGTGCCGACCGGTTTGATCGGGCGACAGAACGAGGAAATGGCGCGTGTATTGAGGGGCGCCGATGAAACGCCTGCTCCACCTGACCTGCTCCGTCCTGATTTCCCTGTGCCCCGCCGTGGCGCAGGAAACGGATTTCACCATCGGCCCGGATTATTCCGACGCGCCGGAGACCAAGGAGCAGCCCGGCGTGCCCAAGGGGAAAATCGTCGAGTTCACCATGGATTCGAAGGACAGCCAGATTTACAAGGGCATCGCCAAGGACCGGAAAGGCACCGTCCCCTATCGGCGGAAGGTGGCGGTTTACATCCCGGCGCAATATCAGCCCGGCGCAGAGGTCCCGTTCATCGTCGCTCAGGACGGCCTCGGCTACCGCGGCGTGCTGCCGAAGGTCCTGGACAACATGATCGCGGAAAAGCGCCTGCCGGTGATGGTCGCCGTGATGATCAATTCCGGCGGCGGCGATTCGCTCGGCAGCCAGCGCGGACTCGAATACGACGCGGTGGACGACACCTACGCGAAGTTCATCGAGAAGGAGGTGCTGCCGAAAATCAGCAAGGACTGCGAAATCAAGTTCACCGCCGATCCGGAAGGCCGCGCGACGATGGGCGGCAGCTCCGGCGGCGCGGCGGCGTTCACCATGGCGTGGTTCCACCCCGAGCTCTATCGAAAGGTGCTCACTTATTCCGGAACCTACGTGGACCAGCAGTTTCCCGAGGACCGCAAGAACCCGGACGGAGCCTGGGAGTATCACAAGAATCTCATCAAAAACACCGCCAAGAAGCCCCTCCGCATCTGGCTTCACGTCAGTGACAAGGACAACGGCTGGGACCGCGACGAGGCCTCACTCCACAACTGGGTGATGGCGAACCAGCGCATGGCCGCCGAACTGAAGGCGAAGGGCTACGACTACCGCTACGTGTTCGCGAAAAACGCCGGCCACACCGATGGCAAGGTCACCCGTCAGACCCTGCCCGGAGCGCTCGAATGGCTCTGGCAAGGCTACCCGGTGAAGTGAGTGCCCCGGAAATCCCCGCCCGTTCTAGACCCCTTGAAATCCACCATCGCGTCCCTACCCTTCCGCCCTTCCGTGAAATTTCTCCCGCTCGCAGCACTTACCGGCATCCTCGGCACCACCCTCGCCGCGGCCGATCCCGCGACGGCCTATCACAAGGAAATCGTCCCGCTGTTGGAGATGTATTGTTATAGCTGCCACGGCGAAGGCGAGGCGAAGGGCAAGTTCACGATGGACGAGTTCAAGGACCTGCCCGCCCATCTCCTCGACCGGAAACACTGGCTGCCGGTCTGGCAGAATCTCCGCAGCCAGGTCATGCCGCCGTCCGACGAGGACCAGCCCACCCCGGCCGAGACCGCCAAACTCCTCGGCTGGATCGAGAAGGAAGTCTTCAAACTCGACCCCGCGAACCCCGACCCCGGCCGCGTCACCATCCGCCGCCTGAACCGCACGGAATATCAGAACGCCGTCTATGACCTGCTCGGCGTGGAATACGACACCCGCGAGATTTTCCCGCCGGACGATAACGGCTACGGCTTCGACAACATCGGCTCCGTGCTCTCCATGTCGCCGCTGCTGATGGAGAAATACATCACCGCCGCGGATGAGGTCGTGGCGCTCGCCCTGCCGGATGGAGCCGCCGCGCAGGTGCCGCGCGTGGGCATCGAGGGGAGGAATTTCAAGGACAGCGGCGACCCGAAAACCACCGGCGACTGGCTGCCCTTCGCGATGGCCCGGCAGGTCCGCCTCGACCAGGAGATCCAACAGGACGGCGACTATCAGATCGATGTCGAGTATTCCATCCACGGCGCGACCGAGGCCACCACCGACGAGGCGCGGATGGAGGTTTCCGCCGGGGGCAAGAAGGTTGGCGAGGCCATTCTCAGCTGGGACCAGCGCCGGGTCATCCGGCTCACCGGCAAGGCCGCGTTTCAAAAGGGCCGCCAGGAATTCCAGATCGAAATCTCCCCGAAGCGCCGCCCGCTCCCCCAGGAGGAAGAGCTTTTCCTGAGAATCCAGCGCGTCATCGTGCAAGGTCCGCTCGGCGGCGCGCGGCAGGAATTCGCCAAGGGCTACCGCATGATTTTCGTGGACGGCCCGCCCCCCGAATCCGAGACCGACAGGGAGCAATACGCCCGCAAGATCATGCGCAGCTTCGTTAGCCGCGCCTTCCGCCGACCGCTCGACGAGCCTACGATCCACCGCCTGATGGCCATCTTCCGCGAGGTCACCAAGGAGCCGGGAAAAACCTTCCAGGACGGCATCAAGCAGGCCATCGCCACCTGTCTCGCATCGCCCCGCTTCCTCTTCCGCGCGGAAATCCAGCCCGAGCCTAACAATCCCGCCAAAGTCGTCCCGCTCGACGAATACTCGCTCGCCTCCCGCCTCTCGTTTTTTCTCTGGGGCTCCGTCCCGGACGACGAACTGCTCAGCCTCGCCTATCAGACCAAGCTCCGCCAGAACCTCCGCGCGCAGGTGGACCGCATGCTCAAGGACCCGCGCTCGGACCGGCTCGTGAAAAACTTCATCGGCCAGTGGCTCCGGGCCCGCGATGTCGAGACCGTCGCCATCAGCCCCAAGGCCATCCTCGGCACCCCGACCAACCGCGAGGCGGCGAAAACCTTCGATCCGCGACTCCGCTCCGACATGCGCCGCGAGACGGAAATGCTCTTCGACTTCATCCTGCGGGAAAACCGCCCCGCCGAGGAGCTGATCTCCGCCAAATACAGTTTCCTCAACGAGCGGCTCGCGAAATTTTACGGCATCGCGAATGTCACCGGCGAGGATTTCCAGCCGGTCGATCTCACCGAGCACCCCGAGCGCGGCGGCCTGCTCGCGCAAGGCACCTTCCTGATGGTC